>JAPKDK010000243.1 GCA_028872645.1 Verrucomicrobiota bacterium | reverse complement strand
CCTTGGATATTTTGCGCGATGTGTTTCAGGTAATCGGCATCCTCGGCGCGGCCTTCGCCGTGAGTCATTCGGTGGAGCGCTTTGTTCATCCAGAGCGAGCCTTCGCGGCAGGGGGTGCATTGGCCGCAGCTTTCGTGCGCGTAAAACTCGGCAAGGTTGGCGAGGCATTCGACGATGTCGCGGCTGTCATCGATAACGATGATCGCGCCGGAGCCGGACATCGTGCCGATTTTCATCAGCGTGTCAAAATCGTACGGCACATCGAGCAGAGCGATTTCTTCTTCGCCCAGTTTGAAAACCTCGCCCGCCTTGAGCACTTTGGAGGATGACCCACCGGGGATGACGGCTTGCAACGTGCGGCCTTCGCGCAGACCGCCGCCGAAATTTTCGTCGTGGATGAGTTCGCCCAGCGTGACCTTGCCGGTTTCGATTTCAAAATAGCCAGGATTTTTCACATCACCGCTGAGGCTCACCAGGCGGGTGCCGGTGTTGTTGGGCGTGCCGAGTTTGGTGAAGGCTTCGGCACCCATCTCAACGATGTGTTTCACATTGCAGAGCGTCTCCACGTTGTTGACGATCGTGGGGCACATATATAGCCCGAGCGCGGCGGGGAAGTAAGGCGGCTTGATGCGTGGATAAGCGCGCTTGCCTTCGAGGCTTTCGATGAGGCCGGTTTCCTCGCCGCAAATGTAAGCACCGGCGCCGCGGTGCACGTGGATTTCAAGATCGTGCCCGCTGCCGAGAATGTCTTTGCCGAGGTAACCCTTCGCGCGCGCTTCGGCGAGGGCGGTGTTCAGGATTTTCGCGCCCTCGGTGAATTCGCCGCGGATGTAAATGTAAGCGAGATTCACGTGGTTCGCCCAACAGGAAATAATCATCCCCTCGATGAGTTGGTGCGGATCTTTGTAAATAATCTGCCGATCCTTGAACGTGCCCGGCTCGGATTCGTCCGCATTGCAAATGAGATAAACCGGCTTGGGATTTGGATGCCGCACGAAGCTCCATTTGAGTCCGCAGGAAAATCCCGCGCCGCCGCGCCCGCGCAGTCCGGAATCCAGCACGCGCTTGCGCAGTTGCGCTTGTGGCGTGGTGTCTCCCGCCGGCGCGATCGCCATCGCTTGGCGCAGCGCGGCATAGCCGCCGTGGCGCTCGTAGCACTCGAGGTCATTCGAGTAGCCATCGGCGTCGGCGTGTTTCAGGAGTAATTTGTATTCCTGCGGCATCTGCTTGACTGCGTTCGGTTTTACGCTAAATTCGCGGGCCTCGTTGCCCGATAGTGTAACGGTAGCACGACAGATTCTGATTCTGTTTGTCGGGGTTCAAATCCCTGTCGGGCAACCATTTTTTATTTCGGATTGGTGGTTGGTGGTTTTCGATGGGGTCATTTGCAGCCCTCTAAAATTTCATTGGCTTTGGCTTCGGTCACCGCTTCGTGAAAATCATCATTGCACATCATCACCGGCCCCGTACCGCAACTGGCGAGGCATTCGGCAAACTCGATGCTGAACTTGCCGTCCGCCGTTGTTTGCGGTCCGTGCGCGTTGGAATCGAGCTTCAGTTTGTTGCACAAATTTTCGTGCAACTCCTTGCCGCCCGCCATCGCGCAGCTGAGGGTGCGGCACACTTTTAGCACAAACTTGCCCGGTTGCTCCTCACGCAACATCGGGTAAAACGTCACTAGCTCGTAGAGGTTCAGTGGTTTGATACCGATCTCGCCCGCGGCCCATTGCATCGCCTCGGTGCTGATGTAGCCTGTCTCGTCCTGAATGGCGTGGAGCACCATCAGCGACGCACTGCGGCTTTCGCCATCGGGGTAGTGGGAGATGAGTTCTGCTACTTCGTGCTGCAAATTTTTTGAGGGCGCAAAACTCATCGATCGCATTCTCCCATTACAAAATCCAGTGATCCCAAAATCGCGACCACGTCGGCAATCATATGGCCGGGGAGGAGTTGCGAAAGGATGCTGAGATTGACGAACGAGGGGGCGCGGATTTTTAGCCGGTGCGGGGTTCCGCCGCCGAGGCTGTGGATGTAAAATCCGAGCTCGCCCTTGGGGTTTTCTGCGCCAAAATAAATCTCGCCCACCGGCGCATCTTGCCCCTGTGTGACGAGCATGAATTGGTGGATGAGTTCCTCCATATTCGTCATCACTTTTTCCGTGGGCGGAAGGACGATTTTGCCGTCGTCCACATTGATGGGGCCGCCGGGGATATCCGCGATACATTGGCGTAGGATTTTCACGCTCTCGCGCATCTCGAGAATCCGGACGGCATAGCGGTCGTAGCAATCGCCGGTGGTGCCGACGGGCACATCGAAATCGAAGCGGTCGTAAATCATATACGGCTGCGCCTTGCGCACGTCGTGCTCCACGCCACTACCGCGGAGGTTGGGGCCGGACAGACCGAAGTCGATCGCCTCTTCGCGCGTGATGATGCCGACATCCTGCGTGCGTTCGAGGAAGATGGGATTGCGCGTGAGGAGCGTTTCCGTTTCGTCGAAGTTGATTTTCACTTCATCGAGAAATTTGCTGAGCTCATCGAGCCAACCTTCCGGCAGATCGCGCGACAATCCGCCCACGCGTGTGTAGCTGGTGGTGAACCGCGCGCCGGTGAGCGCCTCGATGAGACAATAAATTTTTTCGCGCTCGGTGAAGGTGTGGAGGAAAACCGTGAACGCGCCCGTGTCCATCGCAAATGCGCCGAGCCCCAGCAAGTGCGCCGAAACGCGGGCAAGTTCACAGCAAATCGTGCGGATGTATTGGCAGCGCTCGGGGAGATCATCCGTGATGCCGAGCAATTTTTCCACGGCCAAAACATAATGTACATTGTTCGCCAACGGCGCGAGGTAGTCCAGCCGATCGGTGTACGGCAGGAACTGATTGTAAGTCATATTCTCGGCGATTTTCTCATCGCCGCGATGGAGGTAACCCACGTCCGGCTCGGCCTTCGTGATAATCTCGCCATCCATTTCCAGCCGCAGCCGCAGCACGCCGTGTGTCGCAGGGTGGGAGGGGCCCATATTCAGCACCATCTTTTCGCCCTGCACATCGGTCAATTCATCCGCCGCAGCCATGTTTGCGGCGGTGTCACGAATCTCGATGTCTTGCGTTGTGCTCACCTTGCTCACTATTTTCCATCCTCCGGATTGCGGCGGCGGGGTTCGCGGGCGGTGGTGTTTTCGCTGCTGGCGACGGTGACGAAGGGGCCGCCTTCCATCGGGGCAGTTTGGGTGAAGGCCACGTCGGGCACTTCGGTGGGTTTGCCTTCGAGCGGGAAATCTTTGCGTAGCGGAAAGTGCGGGTAGCCTTCCCACATCAGAATGCGCGTGAGGTTCGGGTGGCCGGTGAATTTCACGCCCATCATATCGTACGCCTCGCGTTCGTGCCAATCGGCCGTGCGCCACACGCCGGTGACGGAGGGCACCTCGCCGTGCTCTTCGGTCACTTGCGTTTTTAAACGCAAATGTTGGCGATGCGAAATGCTGCTCAGTTCGTAAACCACCGAGAAGCGCGGATCCTCGCCGTAATGATCGAGCGTGGAAATATCAATGAGATAATCGAAGCCCAATTCGGTTTTAGCAAATTCGCAGACTTCCGTAATGCGTGACGCGTCGGCAACGTTCATCGTGATCTCGCCGCGAAACTCCGTGGGTTTGGAAATGAGTTCGCTAAACTCAGCCTTCAACTGCTGCGCAAATTCGGCGGCGGTTGTCATTTTGCGGTGGGTTTGAAATGTTGTTTGGCCCACGGCTCCTTAGCCACTTTGCCTTGGAGCTTCATCAAGCCTTCAAGCACCGCTTCGGGGCGGGGCGGGCAGCCGGCGATGTACACATCCACCGGCAAAATCTGATCCACCCCCTGCAACACCGCGTAGCTGCGATACATCCCGCCGGTGCTCGCGCAGGCACCCATTGCGATCACCCATTTGGGTTCCACCATTTGATCGTAAATGCGCTTCACAGCGGTGGCCATTTTATAAGTCACCGTGCCGGCCACGATCATCACGTCTGATTGGCGCGGCGAAAAGCGCATCACTTCGGAGCCGAAACGCGAGATGTCGAACCGGCTGCAACCTGCCGCCATCAGCTCGATGCCGCAGCACGCGAGCCCCATTGGCATCGGCCACATAGAGTTTTTGCGGAACCAATTCACCGCGGCATCCACCGTGGTGTGAATCACCTCGCCTTCCACCTTGGAATTATAGCCAATCTCGGTCTTTTGAGTCATCGTGTGCTCCCTCACAAACCTGATAGAGCGTACGGCTGAGGAAACGGGCAGGCAAGGATTTTGTGAAAAATTTCACAAGCTCATCCTTCCGGAATGTTTTCGGGGTAATTTCAGCTAAAACCATTGTGAATAAGGCCAAAAACTTTTTTCACTTATTTGCAGTTCACCCCTTGACGAAT
>JAPKDK010000242.1 GCA_028872645.1 Verrucomicrobiota bacterium | reverse complement strand
GCGCTCATGCCGATCTTCTTGGAGAGATCCTTCTTCTGAGCGGCATCCATGGTGCCGATGAATTCGTGAAGAGGTGGATCTAGCAGACGAATGGTGGCTGGGCGACCTTCGAGTGACTTGAAGATGCCGATGAAGTCTTTCTTCATGAAGACCTTGATCTTCTTGAGTGCCTTGGCGCGGCCGGCGTCGTCATCAGCGAGGATCATCTCACGAACAGCATCGATGCGGTTGCCCTCAAAGAACATGTGCTCGGCGCGGGTCAGGCCAATGCCTTCAGCGCCAAACTTGATGGCCTGCTGCACCTGCTCTGGAGTGTCCGAGTTGGTGCGGATACCAAGCTTACGCAGCTTGTCGGTCCAGCTCATGAGCTCCATGAACTTCTTGTAGGTGTCAGAACGCTTGGCAGCAGCCTTGTTCTCGATGAGGCCCTGGATGACCTGGGAAGGAGAAGACTTGATGTTGCCCTTGTAAACGTTTCCAACGAATCCGTTCAGGGAAAGCTCATCGCCCTCCTTCAGAGTAACGCCGTTTCCGGAGAGTGTCTTCTTGGAGTAGTCGATAGTCATGCCGTGGGCACCGCAAACACAGACCTTCCCCATCTGGCGGGCAACAAGAGCAGCATGTGAGGAAGCACCACCCTCGGTGGTGAGGATTCCGTCGGCGGCGATCATTCCACGAAGATCTTCCGGAGAAGTGGCTTGGCGGACAAGAATCACTTTCTGACCTTTGGCTGCTGCTTTCACCGAGTCTTCAGCGGAGAAATAGATCTTTCCGGAAGCCGCACCAGGACCAGCTGGAAGGCCATTGCCAACTTTCTTGGCAGCCTTCTCAGCCTTGGCGTCGAAGATTGGGGCGAGGAGGTGCCCGAGGTCATCAGCGGGAATGCGGAGGATAGCCTCTTCCTTCTTGATGAGGCGCTCCTTGACCATATCAAGAGCGATATTGACGGCAGCAAAACCAGTGCGCTTTCCGTTACGGGTCTGCAGCATCCACAGCTTTCCTTCCTCGATGGTAAACTCAACGTCCTGCACATCACGGAAGTGCTTCTCAAGCTTCTTACGAATCACGAGAAGCTCTTTATGAGACTTGGGAAGGTCTTTGGCCATCTTGGCGATGGGCTTCGGTGTGCGGACACCGGCAACGACGTCCTCGCCCTGTGCATCAATGAGATACTCACCGTAAAAAACATTTTCGCCAGTGGCTGGGTCACGAGTGAAAGCAACGCCGGTTCCGGAACTCTTACCGGTGTTACCAAAGACCATAGCCTGAACATTGACAGCAGTTCCCCAAGCGGCGGAAATTCCATACTTCTGGCGATAAACGATCGCGCGGTCGTTTTGCCAGGAGTTGAAAACGGCATTCACGGCTCCCTTGAGCTGCTCGCGCGGATCTTCGGGAAAGTTCTTGCCTGAGCGTTTCTTAATAAGCGCTTTGAAAGCAGCGACCACTTCGCGGAGATCCTTTTCCTTGAGACCAGAATCGTCTTTCACCTTGGCCTTAGCCTTAGCTTTATCAAGAATGACCTCGTAAGGATCGTGGTGCTCGCCGGCTTCGGCTTCCACTTCCATTACAACGCTTCCATACATCTGGAGGAAACGACGGTAGGAGTCCCAGGCGAACTTTGCATTGCCGGTCTTCTTGGCAAGGGCTTCGACGACTTCGTCGTTAATACCGAGATTAAGGATGGTGTCCATCATGCCGGGCATCGACTCACGAGCACCGGAGCGAACGGAAAGAAGAAGGGGATTCTCGAGGTCACCAAACTTCTTGCCCATGGCCTTTTCGACCTTGGTAATATTTGCCTCGATCTCGACATCGAGAGTCTTGGGATATTTCTTACCGTTGCCGTAATAATAGGTGCAAACTTCGGTCGTAATGGTGAAACCAGCGGGAACGGGAACTCCAATGCTGCTCATTTCGGCGAGATTGGCACCTTTGCCGCCTAACAGCGCCTTCATGGTTCCGTTGCCGTCGGTTTTGCTTTTACCAAAGTGGTAAACGTACTTTTTTGCTTTAGCCATAAAATCGTTTTGTGAAATCCAGTCGGAAAACCGGAGCGCGGAAGGTAGGGGCGGCTGGAAGCCGTGTCAACGCGCAATTCAGTGAAAACCCGAGAAAAACAGCAGTTAAGCCTTCATCGACTCCAATTCGATACCGTGCTGTGCGCACCATTTCCCGTAAGCTAAAGGCGAAATCTCTGAGGGTTTAATTTCGCTGCGGCCGCCCCAGAAGACGTTGGTGTAGCTAATCTCGATGCCGGACTCGGCGAGGTGTTGGTCGATGGCGGCTTTGTGGGCGAGCACTTTTTCTTTGTTCGTGCCGTGGGCGACGCCCATTACGTTGACGTTGCGAAACTCCGGGCCGCCTTCGCGCCAATAGGCGTGGGTCATTATGTAATGCCGACCCACCTCGCGTCCGGCGTCCAGCTCACGCCCCACCGGAACGGCCCAGTGGAAAAGCGCGTTGTAGCGTGTGACTTGTTCGCCGGTCGAAAGTTTTTTGACATGCTCCAAAAATGTTGAGAAACGGCCCACCACGCGGCGCTCGTTCAAGTCTTCCGCGACTTTGTGAAATTCCTCCAACGATACCCCCGCTTCCGCCGCGCGCACGTTCCACAAATCTTCCACCAATTCTTCCACCGCAAACTCCCGTTTCACCGCCTCCATAATGCGCCATTCGTGGTCGGTCAAATCCACCACCGCCACGTCAGTCACCTTGCCCTGTTCCTCCGAGCGTGCGCCCGGCTCCATATCCTTGCGCCGCACGTGACCCACGCCGAGCGCGAAAATTTTCTTGGCCGGCATAATGCGAAACGACTTCGCGCCCACCTTCGCCTTGAGCACTTCGCAATGTTTCTCCAACGAAAACCCCTGCGGCACTTTCAGTGTCGTCCAAAGTTTGAAATTGGAACCCGCCGTGGCCGCGTCTGTGCTGCGCGTCACCACGTGGCCGGAAAAGGGGTCGTCCTGAAACATATAATCAAACGCCGCATCGAGATCATCCTGCGCCACCTCCCACGCCACCAACGCCCCTTTGGCGAGATTCGTGGCCAGTAGTGTCTGCCGAATGCGTCGGATAACCCCCGCCTCCAACATCGCACGCACGCGCTCCAGCACCACCGACTGCTCCAGTCCCATCCGCTCCGCCACCACCCCAAAGGGATTCCGCTGAAAGCCCTGCAACTGATCCTCGCTCACCGCAAGAATCTTGGCGTTCACTTCATCAGCAATTTCAACTGGAACAACAACAGAACTCATCGCGGGATTCATGGCAGTAAACGTTGACGCTGGCCAATAGAATTTTCTTCAGCGCAGAAATTTCGCGGCCGCTGCATCGGCGAAGCGCAGCCCTTTTGGTGTGAGGCGGAAGTGCTCACTCTCCAGCACGCCATTCCCCTGCTCCACCAATTCTTGCATTGAGTCGGCCCATCCATTGCGGAGGTCGTGGCCGGTGGTTTTTTGGAAATCAGCGAAAGGCCAGCCGGCGTTCATTCGCAGGCCGAAGGCGGCAGTTTCGGCGGCGCGTTGGAGGGGGGGCAGTTGCTCGGTGTGATCGATGGCGCGCTCGTTGCGTTCGAGGTGTTCGCAGTAGCGTTGGGTGTTGGCGATGTTGGTGGTGCGGATACCTCCCACGTAGCCGGTGGCGCTGGGGCCGAGACCGTGGTAATCGCCGCCGCGCCAATAGTTAATATTATGCCGACAAGCTTCGCTGGGAATTTCGAAATTATTGTCATCAGTGTGCCGCGCGAAGTTGGCCACTTCGTATTGGTGGAATCCGCGTTCGCCGGCAAAGGCCACAAGTTCTTCAAACATATCGCACGCCAAATCTTCCTGCACCTCAAACTCGCCCGCTTGCAGTTGCTCATACAACGGCGTGTCCTGTTCGTAAATCACTTCGTAACAGGAAAGATGTTCCGGCTCCAAGTTGGCGGTTTCGCGCAAGGACGCCTTCCAAATTTCCATCGTCTGCGAGGGGATGGCGAACATCAAATCAAGGTTGATGCGCTCGAAACCCGCCGCGCGAAGGCAGTCGTACGACTTAAAAACCATCTCGCGCGAATGCACGCGGCCGAGGCGCTCGAGCAATCCGGCGTCGAGCGATTGCACGCCCATCGAGATACGATTCACGCCCGCGGCGCGCAGCAACTTGGCTTTGTCCAGCGAGAGCGTGGCCGGATTGCATTCCACCGTCCACTCATCCGCGCCCGTGAGGCCGAGGCGATCCATCGCGCCCAGCACGGTTTCCCATTGGCGCAGATTCAAAATGGACGGCGTGCCGCCGCCGAAGAAAATTGTGCGCGGCTGCAAATCGTCCGCCACCATTTCCAGCTCCCGCACCAGCGCAGCCACGTAGCGGTTAACCGTCGCCCCATCCGGCGCGTGCGAAAAGAACGCGCAATAACTGCACTTGCTCGCGCAAAA
>JAPKDK010000241.1 GCA_028872645.1 Verrucomicrobiota bacterium | reverse complement strand
ACAACGAATATCTGATGGTGGGCGTGCAATCTGGCTTGGTGGGCTTGGGGATTTTGGTGGCTCTCTTATGGGCCCTGTGGCGGGCCGCCTCCCGCTGGGAGGGAATGGATCGCTGGCTGGCACAGGGCATGGTGGTGTGGCTATCGGTGGGGTGCTGCTTCAATTCCTTTATTTTAGACTCCCGCGAGGGTATGCTCTTCGCCCTGTTGGCGGGCGTGTACGGCGCGGCACCAACGGCGCAAAAAGAATCATGAGCCAAAAAATTTCAATTTTCATCCTTGCCTACAATTCCGAGGCCAATATCGGCCTGGCATTGGAGAGTGTGCAGTGGGCGGACGAGATTGTGGTGATTGATTCGCACAGTAGCGATCGTACTGGGGCGATCGCTGAAAAGTACGGGGCGCGCGTGGTGCAGATTGATTTTGAGGGCTTCGGGAAGCTGCGTATCGCGGGCATTGAGCACACGACGCATGATTGGATTTTCAGCTTGGATACGGACGAGCGTTGCACGCCGGAGGCGCGCGATGAAATTCTGAAAATCATCAATTCTGACAACGCCGCCGATGCGTACCACACGCCTCGCCGCAATTTTTTTATGGGTCAGCCGATTCGGTTCAGCGGATTTTATCCGGACTACCGCCAACCGCAATTGTTTCGCCGTGGCAGGATGACTTTTCCGGCCGCGGACCTCGTGCACGAGGGCTACGAGCTGGACGGGCGATTGGCGGAAATGAAATGTGCGATCGAGCAAATTCCCTTTCACAATCTTTCTGAAGTGCTGGTGAAGGCGAATCGCTACTCCTCGCTGAGCGCCGAGAAATTGGCGCGCACCGGTCGCCGTACTTCCGGCTTGGGGGCGTTGGTGCACGCGTCAGCGATGTTTTTGAAAATGTATATTATGAAACTGGGTTTCCTCGATGGCCTGCCCGGGTTCATTATTGCCTTCAGCAACTTTGAGGGTATTTTTTACAAATACGCGAAACTGGCCGAGCTGAACCGCAAGGGGCAGCCGCGTGGTGAATGAAATGGCTATCCCGAACATATCCCTCATCATTAGCACCTACAACCGGCCCGGCGCATTGAGCAAGGTGCTGACGGGCGTGGCGGAGCAAGTGATGCCGCCGAAAGAACTTATTTTAGCCGATGATGGTTCCGATGAGTTGACTCGCGAGGTGATACAAAAGTTGACTGTACAGTTGTCGTCATCGCTGCGGCATTTTTGGCATAAAGATTCTGGGTTTCGGAAAACCAAAATCCTCAACCAAGCCATCGCCGAGGCGCGGGGAGATTACATCGTGCTGTTGGATGGCGACTGTGTTCCGCATCGCCGGTTTATTGCCGACCACTCCCAACTGGCGGAGCCCGGCTGGTGGGTGCAGGGGCGCCGCAGTTTTATTCGCGAACATTTTTCGCCCAGTTTCCAGCCGAGCCGATCGGGGTTTTTCAATTGGTGGCTGCGCGGCCGGGCGAGTGGGCTGTTCAAGGGCGTGCGTTGGCCGATGCCTTTTATGCGGCATGACCAAGCCCAGCGCGGCATCATCGGCTGCAATATGGGTATGTGGCGCGCGGATCTCATTGAGGTAAATGGCTTTGATGAGGAATACGAAGGCTGGGGCTTGGAAGATTCCGACTTAGGCAACCGCCTGTATCATTTGGGCCGCCATCGCAAGCTCGTTTATGGCCGCGCCATTATTCATCACCTCAACCATCGGGAAATCTCGCGCGATGAACTGCCCTCCAATCACGGCCGACTGTTGGCTATGCTCAAGGAGGGCCGGGTGAAATGTGCCCGTGGATTGGGTCAGCATCTCAACGGCGACTGATAATGAGGGTCGTACAAATCGTCCGCCGCTTTGGCCCCGTCGGCGGGATGGAAACCTACGCTTGGCAACTCACCCGCACCTTGGCGATCAACGGGCGGGCGGTGCACGTGGTATGCGAAACGGAGGAGAGCGAGGCGCTGTCCAACGTCACCGTGGAAGCCTTGGGTGGCACCAATCCATTTCCCCGCTGGCGGCATCATTTGCAGTTCAGCCAAAGAGTAGCCAAATATTGGCAACAGCACTTTCAGCCAGGCGATATTTGGCACAGCCATGAATTCGTCACCTGCGCCGATGTGGGCACCTTTCATTCCACCGTCCACGGCGCGGGCGAATCCTGGGCTTGGCACAAGCGCCTCGACCCCACCTGGCACCTCAACCGCTGGCTGGAAAAACGGGTGATGAATTCAAGCCGTTTGAAACAAATGGTGGCCGTTTCAAATTTAGTGCGGGAACAACTTCTGGGCGCACACCCAAAGCAATCCCACAAACTCGCCCCGCACATCTCGCCCGGAGTGGCACCCATTGAAAACCCATCCCCAATTGTAACCGCACCCGTCCTCGGTTTCATCGGACGCGAATGGGAGCGCAAAGGATTGCGCCGCGTGCTCGAAATTCTTCAGGCCATTCCTGAAGCCAAATTGATCATCGCAGGCGTCCCACCGGTTGAAATCCAGCATCTCCTCACGGGAATTGAAGATCGCGTAGAATCGCTCGGATGGATAGATGACCCTGCGGACTTTTACAAACGCATCCGGCTCCTGATCCACCCTGCCAAACTTGAAGCCTACGGAATGGTCGTGCCCGAAGCCTTGGCGCGCGGCATCGGCGTGCTCGCTTCCAATGCCACCGGAGCAGCGACGGAGGTGGGCACCGCCGGACGCGTACTGCCCCACACCGCTCCCGCGTCGCAATGGATTCAAGCCGCCCGCGCCTTGCTCGCTAGCCCGCCCGTCGAATTTCCGCATGCCCGCCCCTGGTCGGAAGTTGCAGCCGACTATGAGGCGCTTTACACCGCAATCCGCCAATAACCCTTTGACTCCGCCGCATCAAATCTGATTTGCTGGCCGCGACAATGAGTAAGTGGGATAACAAACGTGTGCTAGTCACCGGCGGCGCTGGATTTCTCGGCTCGCATTTATGCGAACGCCTGATTGAGGCTGGGGACGAGGTGCTGTGTGTGGATAATTTTTTCACCGGCCGCCGCGCCAACATCGCGCATCTGCTGGATCATCCTCATTTCGAATTGCAGCGGCACGATGTGACCTTTCCGCTTTATGTTGAGGTGGATGAAATCTACAACCTCGCTTGCCCCGCCTCCCCCATCCATTACCAGCATGACCCCGTGCAAACCACCAAGACTAGCGTGCACGGCGCCATCAACGTTCTCGGCCTGGCCAAGCGCGTGGGCGCGCGCATTCTGCAAGCCTCTACCAGTGAAGTATACGGCGATCCAACCGAGCATCCGCAAACCGAGGCTTACTGGGGCAACGTCAACCCCATCGGCGTGCGTTCCTGTTATGACGAAGGCAAGCGTTGCGCCGAAACATTATTTTTCGATTATCATCGCCAACACAATTTAGAAATCAAAGTCGCCAGAATTTTCAACACCTATGGCCCCCGCATGCACCCTGAAGATGGCCGGGTAGTTTCCAACTTCATCATGCAGGCCCTTCGCGGCGAGCCCATTACAATATATGGCGACGGCTCCCAAACTCGTTCCTTCTGCTACGTGAACGACCTCATCGAGGGCTTGATCCGTCTCATGGCCACCCCACCCGAGTTCACTGGCCCCGTAAACCTCGGCAACCCTAACGAATTCACCATACGCCAACTCGCTGAGCAAGTGCTGGCCCTGGTGGGCGGCGTTTCTGAATTGGTTGAAAACCCCCTGCCCGAAGATGACCCCAGGCAACGCCAGCCGGACATCACTCTGGCGCAATCCAAACTAGGATGGGAGTTGACGGTGCCATTGAGCGATGGCTTGCCTAAAACAATCGAATACTTCAAGGCGCTCAGCTCGAATGGGAAATAGGGTTATTTTTTGGGTATTCAGGATTTATTATCCCGTGAACCCGGCCTGTCCTTGTTCGACTTTTTGACCGTGATGATACAACTGCGGGAGGTTAGTAAATCGAACGAATTCATCTGAGGAATTATTCCCCGGTTTTCTTCCCAGTCGTCCAAGTCATATTTCTTAATTTTCCGATCATACTGCCATGAAGCGATTTTTAAAAGTGGCCAGAGTAAAACAGACAAAAAAGTAGCGCTGCGTTTGCGGCGATCCAAATGAAAATCAGGCTCTTCAAATCCCGCCTTGCGTGCACCATATGCGAAGTAAGCTAGATTAAGAGGCATGATATGTCCGCAAATACGGCCAGCGTTCTTATCGAGCGATGAGGGCGGCGGGTACATTTCTCCGAAACCAGTCAGAAGAAAATCCAATCTGGATTTCATCTGAAGTAAGTTTGGGGTAGTGAATAGGAACACGCCTCCTGGCTTAAGTTTTTTGTAAACTTCGCAAAAAAGATCATAGGGGCGACGCATATGTTCTATCACTTCTATGGCGTAAATTAGATCAAAATGATTATCTGTGAACGGGATTTCAGAGTCCGGCGAGATTTTGTGGCACTCGATCTCCGGGTATAAAAATTCTGCCGGATTGACTTCACATGCGCTGAGG
>JAPKDK010000240.1 GCA_028872645.1 Verrucomicrobiota bacterium | reverse complement strand
CCGTCGGCCAATTCATCCTAAACATGGCCGATCACACCATTGGCATCCCGCAATTCGGCAGAGTGAATTCCCTAAACGCCTCCGTAGCCGCCGGCATTGCAATGCATGCCTTGGGCGGGAATGTTGCAGCTCAAGCGTAAACAGTTGTCTTATTTGCGGAACCTTCACTCGAGTCGAGCATATCAACAATTGCTCGGGCGATTTTTTGTCCACCAACAGCAGATGGCTCAATAGGATTGGCGAAATCCGCATCCTCATCGCAGAGGACTCGCAAATCTATTAATGGTACCTTTAGCTGAAATGCCTGCCGAAAAATTACGTCATTAAAATTTGCCAATGCCGCCATGGCCATTTGTTGCAATGTTTCCCCGTTCACACGGTTGCCATCCGGAAACACTCGTTCCAGATTTTGTGAATGGAACCGCGGGTAGTAGACGCTGCAAACAGTTAGAGGCAATTGTTGTGACAAGGCATGTTGAAGCATTTCCTTGTACCGAGTCTCAAACTGATTTCGCATGGTGTTAACATAAATGAGAGCCTCTCCAACATTGGCAACTGGTTCAGTAAAAACGTTTATGCCGCCTAGGGCATCATTCCCACCCACACTGATGAAAAGATGGGTCGCATCATTGGGCAGGGACTGCAATTGCCGGTGGATGTCTTCAGTAACATCGCCGTCAACAGCTAATCTTGTGGCCTTGGAGTCTTCAGGTAAAATAGCGTTGACCTGTGTGGTGACGTCTGGTTCATCCAGCTGAACATAAGGCCTGTTGTCAAAAATGGAATCTCCGCAAAGGATAACATGAGTCATGAATACTAAGATAGCACAGGCTTAATCAATTTTCCAGCCACATCGGTGAGGCGAAAGTCACGTCCTTGGAAGCGTGTGGTTAGGCGGGTGTGGTCGATGCCGAGTAGATGCAGCAACGTTGCGTGGAGGTCATTGACGTGGGTGCGGCTTTGCTCAGCGTTATAGCCGAGAGCATCAGTGGTGCCGTGGGTGACCCCGCCTTTGATCCCGCCACCGGCGAGCCAGAGACTGAAGCCTTTCATGTGATGATCGCGGCCAGTTGCGCCCTTGCTGGTTTGCGCCATTGGCGTGCGGCCGAATTCGCCGCCCCATACGATGAGAGTGTCCTTGAACAGTCCGCGCCGCTTGAGGTCGGTGATAAGTCCGGCAATGGCCTGATCCACCGACGGGCAGCAGTGGTTTTTCATGAAGTTGACAATGCCGTTGTGGTGATCCCAGCCGCGATGATAAAGCTGGATGAACCGCACACCACGCTCGGCCAAGCGGCGTGCGAGCAAGCAGTTGCTACCGAAGGAGCCGTCGCCGGGCTTGCAGCCGTAGAGGCCCAGCACCTCTTTCGGTTCCTTGGAAACATCCATCAAATCGGGCACGCTGGTTTGCATTTTGAACGCCATCTCGTACTGCGCGATGCGCGTGGTGATTTCGGGATCGTGCGTGGTGCCCGACTGCAAATCGTTGAGCTGCTGCACGGCATTGACCACATCGCGCTGGCGGCCGGCATCCACGCCGCTGGGGCGGCGCACGTACATCACGGGATCGCCGGTGGACCGCAGTTGGATGCCCTGAAACTGGCTCGGCAAAAATCCGCTATGCCACATGCGCGTGGAAATCGGCTGTGGACTCCGCCCGGCATGCGAGCTGAGCACCACGAACCCCGGCAAATCCTCCGCCTCGCTGCCGAGCCCGTATTGGATCCACGACCCCATGCTCGGCCGGCCGCTGATGGTGGTGCCGGTGTTCATCAAGGTGTTAGCGGGATCGTGGTTGATGGCGTCAGTGTGCATCGATCGGATGACCGCCAACTCATCAACGTGCTTCGTGAGATGGGGAAAGAGCGAAGTCATTTCCGTGCCGCTTTGCCCGTATTTTTTGAAAGGAAACTGCGGGCGCAAACACGTGAGCCGGCTGTTCTGCAACTGCGCGATCGATTGCCCTTTCGTAAACTCTGCCGGCATCGGCTGGCCATTCATCTTCACCAGCTCCGGCTTGTTTGCATCAAACGTCTCCAAATGCGAAGGCCCACCGGACATATAAAGATAAATGACGCGCTTCACCTTCGCCGCATGATGCAACGGCCGCACCACGCCGGGCCACCGTTCCAAATCGCGGCCTGCCCCGAGTGCCGACAGTGAAGATAGCGCCACCGCGCCAAGACCCAAACCCGAACGACCAATGAATGCGCGCCGGTTGATGTCAGTGATTGTCTGCATTCAAGCCAAAATCGGCTTCAACACTTTCCCGTGCACATCGGTGAGCCGGAAGTCGCGGCCTTGGAATTGGTAGGTCAACTTCTCGTGGTCGATGCCCATCAGGTGCAGGATGGTGGCGTGGAGATCGTTGACGTGTACAATGTCTTTCACGGCGTTGTAGCCGAAGTCGTCCGTGGCGCCGTAGCTGGTTCCGCCTTTGATGCCGCCGCCGGCGAACCATGAGCTGAAGCCTTTGATGTGATGATCGCGGCCGCTGCCTTGGGCCATCGGTGTGCGACCAAATTCGCCGCCCCATAAAATAAGTGTGTCGTCCCACAAACCAGTGCGCTTGAGGTCCTTGATGAGCGCGGCGCAACCTTGATCCACAAGCTTCGCGGAGGTTTGCATCGCGCCTTTGATGTTGCCGTGATGATCCCAGCCGCGATGGTAAAGTTGAATGAACCGCACGCCGCGCTCGGCCAAACGGCGCGCGAGCAAACAGTTGCTGGCGAAGGATCCATCGCCCGGCTTAGCGCCGTAAAGGTCGAGCACCTGCTTCGGTTCCTTGGAAATATCCACCAATTCCGGAACGCTCATTTGCATTCGGAACGCCATCTCGTATTGTGAAATGCGCGTGGTGATTTCCGGATCGTTCACCTCCGCGTCCTGCAATTGATTGAGCTGCTGTACCGCATCCACAACATCGCGTTGGCGATTGACATCCACGCCGTCGGGGCGTTTCACGTACAGCACAGGATTCCCCTTCCCACGCAACTGCACACCCTGAAAACGGCTCGGTAAAAATCCTGCATGCCACTGGCGCGCGGCCACCGGCTGATCCTGCCCGCCGCCGCGCGAGATGAGCACGCAATAGCCCGGCAGATTTTCCGTCTCCGAGCCCAGCCCATAAAGCATCCACGACCCCATGCTCGGCCGGCCGGAAATAGTCGTGCCCGTATTCATCAACGTGTGCGCGGGATCGTGATTAATGGCGTCCGTCGTCATCGAGCGAATAATTGCGAGGTCATCCGCCACACTGCCGATGTGCGGGAAGAGCTTGCAAATGTGCTGCCCTGATTTTCCGAACTTCTCAAAATCATGCTGCGGTCCGAGGCACGTGAGGGTGTTGCGTTTGCCCTGCAACTGCGCAATCGGCTGCCCCTCCGTAATGCTTTTGGGCATCGGCTTCCCGTGCATCTCCCGCAGCTTCGGCTTGTAGTCGAGCGTCTCCAAATGACTCGCCCCACCCGCCATACAAAGATGAATCACCCGCTTAATTTTCGGTTTGTGATGCAACTGCGCGAGAACACCTGGCCATTTGTCAATCTGCGGACGGTCAGCTGCCTGCAATAACGACGCAAGCCCCATAGTGCCCAAGCCCGCGCGGCCCAGAAAGGCGCGGCGGCTGACGTCAGTATTGAAAAGTTGAATGTTGTTCATGTCAGTTCCGTGTAATGTTTTCGTGAAGGTTTAAAACCACCCGCGCAATTGACGTCCATGCGGCGAGTTCGGATTTTTCTAGTTTTGCGTCGGCGGGTTTGGCACCGACTTTCAGTACGGCGGCTGCGGCGGGAGCATCGGCTTTGTATTGCCTCAAATGTTTTGCAGCGAGGGTGGTGAGGAGGGTTAATTCTTTCGCATTTGGATTCCGGTGCAGCGCTTGTTGATAGGCGAAGGTAATGCGGGTCTTCACGTCCTTGCCGCTTTCGCGCAGGATTCGTTCGGCGAAGATACGGGCGGTTTCGACGTAAGTAGGGTCGTTTAATAATACGAGTGCCTGTTGCGGGGTGTTGGAGCGGACGCGTTCGACGGTGCATTCCTCGCGGCTGGGGGCGTCGAAGGCGGCGAGGCTGGGGTGCATAAAGGTGCGGCACAAATAAGTGTACATCCCGCGCCGATACAGCGCGTCGCCGGCGTCGGCTTTCCAACTACGCTTGGGAAAATTCAGGTGCGCCCAATAGCCGGGAGGTTGATACGGCTTCACGCTGGGGCCGCCGATGGTTTTCACGAGCAACCCGCTGACGGCCAGCGCATTGTCGCGCACCATCTCCGCCTCGAGCCGCCAACGGCCTTGGCGGGCAAGCCAGAAGTTGTATGGGTCGGCTTCGATCCCGGCTTTGCTGGTGACGGAGGTTTGCCGGTACGTGCCGCTGGTGACCATCAGCTTGACCATGTGTTTCACGTCCCAGCCTTTGTCCATGAACTCAATCGCCAACCAATCGAGCAACGCCGGATGCGTGGGCGGCGTGCCTTGCGAGCCGAAATCATCCAGCGGCATCGCGAGGCCGCG
>JAPKDK010000239.1 GCA_028872645.1 Verrucomicrobiota bacterium | reverse complement strand
CACCGCCAGCAGTCCGGCACAGAAACCCCACAGTGTGGACCCATAAAGACGCCCAATTAATATCACCGGCACTGCGATCAGCGGCGCAATGAGGATGGGCATCCATGTGGTGAGTATGGTCAGGCTCACACCCATTTTCACCAGCGCGGCGCCGAGCAAAGTGAGCAGGCCTTGATGATAAATATCGGCATGCTGCACCAGTTGATCTGGCTGTGCAGCCGTGCCTTGTTCGATGACGGAGGCATAAAAAAAACTGTCATGCGTGGTGAGTAGGTAGCCATCTTTCCATTTGTAATCCGCGTGCTCCGGCTTGTCAGCATTACGCACCCATTCGGCGCGCAGCCACGCGCCCGCGCCCCACGCAATGAGGATTGCCAGTAGCAGCAATGTTCGGCTGGCCCAACGTTGTGGAGTTCTCGAGGAAGCATCCAGCTCTGCGGCAACTTTTTCCGGGGGCTCATTGATGACCTCCTCGCGCACAACAGGCGCCACCGGTTGAGTGGGCGATTGTGCTAGCCTCGTCTTTTCACCCTCTTTTTTTCGCTTGGAACGTCTGGCCATGGCAACTCGGCGGCCATCATGCGCGCGGCATGGTGCGGCGTCGACTCCCAGCTATTCACCATGGGGATGGTGGATAACTTTTGACTTTGGGGCTTCCCTGCATTGGGCGAGGTTGCGCATTATCGGGCAGGAGGAAACCCATCGTGGTTTGGTCACTTGGAGCTAAAGGAAATGCAATCCACCCCGTCCGATGTCGGCGAGGAGCAATCACATCCGTGGTACGTGGCTCACACGCGGCCGCGTTGCGAGAAAAAGCTCGTGGCGTGGTGCGGCCGCGCGGAGCACGCCAGCGAACTGCCCACCTACGCCAGCGTGCGCAAATACCGAGGCAAGGAAGTGACCTTCCACAAGCCGCTGTTTCCCGGCTACGTTTTTCTGCGCTTGCCCATCCAAGGCAAACGCGAGGTGATGCAAAGCGATTACGTGGCCAACTTGCTAGTGCCACCGGATCAATCGGAATTTGAGGCACAATTGGCCGGCATTTTGCAGGCGCTCGAAACGATGGAGGACGTGTGGCTCGTGCCTATCATCGGCGTAGGCACGCGAGTGCTTATCCAGCGCGGCCCGCTCGCGGGACTTGAGGCGTGGGTGGAAGACCGGCACGGCCCGGCCACGGCATTGCTGCGGCTGGATTTCATCGGACAAGCCGCCGCGGTAAACGTGTCGGTGGAGGATCTGGAGCTGGTGTGAAAAAAGTGAAATAAGGATAAAAACCCCTTGTCAAAGGGACTCGGTTTCATTAGTTTTTGGTAGTTCAGTTTGTTTAATTTAAATTGAACAAACTTAAAAACAGATTGTTTTTTGGCGGGTTGAGTTGTGCTAGGTCGCTTTTTCAGAGGCTTTTTGCGAATTGACCGGCGCGAAGCGTACCCGTAAGGCGGCTTCGTTTTAGCCCTAATTAACCGCAAGCCGGTTCTTTTCTCTTCAATATGGCGATTGCTGCACAGGGGGTTCCCGGAGAAGCAAAGCCCAAACCCCTGCCTCGCGTGCGTTTGGAGTTGGTGGATGTCTTCGGGCGCATGGCGCAGGCGTTGAGTTTTCCGCGCTCGGTGGGTGAAATTTATGGACTGCTGTATTTGGCACCAGAACCGATGTCGGCACCGGAAATCAGTGAAGCGCTTTCCATCAGCAAAGGCAGCGTGAGTACTGGCACGCGGCAATTGCTCACGCTGGGGTTCATTCGCAAAGTATGGCTGCAGGAGGAGCGGAAGGATTATTTCGAGGCCGTACTGGAATTGGGCAACATGGTGCGCACGGCGTACGATCAAATTTTCAAAGTGCGTGCCCAAAACGCCGAGCGCCGGTTAACGGATGTCACCGATACGTTGGCCGATGAAAAGGCCGAGCTCAGCCCTGAGGAATACGTGCTTATCAAAGAACGCCTCGCGCGCCTCACCAAGTTGCAAAAACGCGGCATGCAATTTATGCCGTTGCTCGAACGGCTCATCAAGTGACCGCTTACGAAAAACTCCAGCGCGCCCTCAAGCGTCACCCGCGCAAATGGCTCGTTACTGGTGCGGCGGGTTTCATTGGTTCGCACTTGGTTGAAGCTCTTTTGCGCCTCAATCAACGCGTGGTGGGTCTCGATAATTTCGCCACCGGCCATGCTGCAAACCTAAATAATGTACGGGTCAATGTTACCGCCGCCCAACGCCGCGCCTTTCGTTTTATAGAAGGCGACATCACTAATGCGAAAGATTGCCAGCGTGCCTGTCGTGGTGTGGACTTGGTTTTGCACCAAGCAGCACTCGGTTCCGTGCCGCGTTCTTTTGCGGATCCACTGGGAACGCACGCGCCCAACACCACCGGTTTTCTCAACGTGCTGCAATCCGCCCGCAAAGCAAAAGCGCAACGGGTGGTGTATGCTTCGAGCAGTTCGGTTTATGGCGACGTAAAATCTTCGCCCAAAGTGGAATCAATCACCGGCACGCTCCTTTCGCCTTATGCCGTTAGCAAGATGGTGGATGAACTGTACGCTCAAGTTTTCAGCAGTGGCTACGGGCAGGAATTGGTGGGGCTACGTTATTTTAATGTGTTCGGCGCGCGCCAAGATCCCGCCGGCGCATACGCCGCCGTTATCCCGCGCTGGACGCAAGAGTTGTATTGCGGCAAGCAAACTGAAATTTATGGTGACGGCAAAACCAGTCGGGATTTTTGTTACGTGGCCAATGTGGTGCAAGCCAATCTCCTTGCCGCCACCGCCAAAGCCGCGGCGGGCAACGTGTATAATGTGGCTGTCGGCACGCGTACTACGTTGAATGAACTGCATCGTCAATTGCGCAAGCTCACCGGCAGTAAAGCCAAGCCCGTGCATCAAGAATTCCGCGCGGGCGACGTGCGGCATTCGCTCGCGAGCATCCGCGCCGCGACGCGCGACTTGGGCTACGCGCCCACGCACACGCTGGAGCAAGGCTTGGCGCTTACGGTTCCGTGGTTCGTTCGATAATTTTTCGCTGATGAAAATCACAATTTATGGCGCTGGATACGTTGGCTTGGTTAGCGGCTCCTGCCTTGCGGATGTGGGCAACGAGGTGCTGTGTGTGGATGTGAATGCCGAGCGCGTGGCGTCGCTGAACGCCGGCGAGGTTCCCATTTTTGAGCCGGGACTTTCAGGGATCATCAAGCGCAATCTCGAGAGTGGGCGATTGCGTTTCACGACCGATGCCGCGGAGGCGGTGGCGCACGGAGAGTTGCAATTCGTGGCGGTGGGCACGCCGCCGGCGGCGGATGGCTCGGCGGATTTGAAGTATGTGCTCGAAGTCGCCCGCACGATTGGGCGGCACATGACCGAGTACCGCGTGGTGGTAAACAAATCCACCGTGCCCGTGGGCACCGCCGATCAAGTCAGCGCCGCCATTGCCGATGAACTCAATCAACGCGGCAAAAAGATTCCATTTAGCGTAGCCTCCAATCCGGAGTTTCTCAAGGAAGGCGATGCGGTCAGCGATTTTATGAAGCCCGATCGCATTGTGATTGGCACCGACGACCCGCGCGCGGAAAATTTGTTGCGTGAGTTGTACGTGCCCTTTAACCGCAATCACGACCGCGTGTTCGCGATGGACATGCGTTCCGCCGAGCTCACCAAATACGCCGCCAACGCGATGCTCGCTACCAAGATTAGTTTTATGAACGAGATGGCCAACATCGCTGAATGCGTCGGCGCGGACATCGAGCACGTCCGCCTCGGCATCGGATCCGATTCGCGCATTGGTTATTCGTTCATCTATCCCGGCTGCGGTTACGGCGGCTCGTGTTTCCCGAAAGACGTGCGCGCCGTGGAGCAAGCCGCCCGCGCCCATGGCTACACCCCGCGCATCCTGCCCGCCGTGGACGCCGCCAACGAGGCGCAAAAGGAAGTGCTGTTTTCAAAAATAAAAAATCATTTCGGCGAGTCAGGCGAGTTGCGCGACAAAATCATTGCCGTGTGGGGCCTCGCCTTCAAGCCCAACACCGACGACATGCGCGAAGCCTCCAGCCTCGTACTCATCCGGGCGCTATTGGAAGCGGGCGCCACCGTGCGCGCACACGATCCTGAATCCATGCCCGTGGCCCGCGCGATGGTTGGCGAAGGCGTGGAGTTTTGCGATGACCCGTACACTGCGTTGGAGGGTGCGGATGCGCTCGCAATTGTGACTGAATGGAAGGCCTTCCGAAGCCCTGACTTTGCGCGCATCAAAACCGCGCTCGCCGAACCGGTCATTTTCGATGGCCGTAATCTTTATGACCCCGCCGTTGTGTCGGCCGCGGGCCTTGAATATCACGCCATCGGCCGCCCCGTGGCGAAGGCATCCGAATGAAAATTGGCATCATCGGTTTAGGCTACGTCGGATTACCGTTAGTGATTCAATTCGCCAAATCCGGCGCGCAAGTGCTCGGCATTGACGTGGACGAAACCAAAGTCAACGCGCTCAACGCCGGTGAAAGTTACATCAAACACATCCCCGGTGCCGAGGTGCAGGCGCAACGCGACGCCGGCCAAATTGAG
>JAPKDK010000238.1 GCA_028872645.1 Verrucomicrobiota bacterium | reverse complement strand
GGTCGATTTTGGTGAGGTTGAAAATTTCGTCAATGGTGAAGCCGGCGCGGAGGGCGTGGCGGAGGTAAAATATTCGCTCGGCGTTGGGGGTGGTGAGTTTTTGGGTGATGAGGTCGCGCGGGAAAATGTCGCGGTCGCCGTGGATAGTCTCGCCAACGCGCCAGTGCTTGCCGTCGCCTCCGAGGCCGGCGCGGCCGATTTCCATGGAGCGCAGGCATTTTTGCAAACTCTCTTTAAACGTGCGGCCGATGGCCATGGCTTCGCCGACGCTTTTCATTTGGGTATTGAGCGTGGCGTCGGCTTGTGGAAATTTTTCAAAAGCGAAGCGCGGGATTTTGGTGACGACGTAATCAAGGGTGGGCTCGAAACTGGCGGGGGTTTCACGTGTGATGTCGTTGGGGATTTCATCGAGAGTGTAGCCGATGGCGAGCTTGGCGGCGATCTTCGCAATCGGAAATCCGGTGGCCTTGGAGGCGAGCGCGGAGCTGCGGCTCACGCGCGGGTTCATTTCGATGACAATCATCCGGCCGTTGTCCGGGTTCACGGAAAACTGGATGTTCGAGCCGCCAGTCTCCACACCCACTGCACGGATGATGGCGAAGCTCGCGTCGCGCATTATTTGAAATTCTTTGTCGGTCAGCGTTTGGATGGGTGCGACGGTGATGCTGTCGCCGGTGTGCACGCCCATTGGGTCAAAATTTTCGATGGAACAAATTATGACGCAGTTATCGGCGTTGTCGCGCATCACTTCCATTTCGAATTCCTTCCAGCCAATGAGCGATTCCTCGACGAGAATTTCGTTCACCGGTGAGAGGTCTACGCCTTTCTTGGCCAACTCCTCAAACTCGTCGCGGTTGTACGCAATGCCGCCGCCGGTGCCGCCGAGCGTGTACGCGGGGCGAATGATGAGCGGGAATTTCCCAATCTTGTTCGCGACGGCCCAGGCCTCCTCCATATTATGGGCGATGCCGCTGTCGGGCACGTCGAGGCCAATCTCGAGCATCAAATCCTTGAAACGCTCGCGGTCCTCGCCGCGTTCGATGGCGTCGGCCTTCGCGCCAATCATTTCCACGTCGTGTTTTTTCAAAACGCCCGTGCGGAAAAGTTCCATCGCGGTGTTGAGACCCGTCTGCCCGCCGAGCGTGGGGAGCAGCACGAGTTGGCCATCGGCGCCGAGCGCTTTCATCTCGGCTAATTCGCGCACGATGATTTTCTCTACCACCTCGGGCGTGACCGGCTCGATGTACGTGCGGTCGGCAAACTCAGGGTCCGTCATAATGGTCGCCGGATTGGAGTTCACCAGCACCACGCGATAGCCCTCCTCGCGCAGCGCCTTGCAAGCCTGCGTGCCCGAATAGTCAAATTCACACGCCTGCCCAATGATAATCGGGCCAGCGCCAATGATAAGAACTGAATGAATGTCGTCCCGTCGCGGCATAAACCGAGCGAGGCATACCGGAAAACCGCGTGCGTTGACAGAGTTTTTTGGGGGAATGAGTTTTAATCACAGAGAACACAGAGGCGGGATTCTTTGTGATCTCTGTGCCTCTGAGGTGAATTGGTTTTGGACAAGGTGGAATAATCACCCCTCCATTTTCAGGCCGAGGCGGTCATAGCCGAGTTCGGTGGCGGTGCGGCCTTGGGGGGTGCGGTGGAGGTAGCCTTCCATTATTAGAAAGGGTTCGTAGACTTCTTCGAGCGTGTCGGGTTCTTCGCCGACGGCGGCGGCGATGGAGTTGACGCCGACGGGGCCGCCGCTGAATTTTACGATGATGGTCTCGAGGATGCGCTTGTCCATTTCGTCGAGGCCGTGGCTGTCGATTTCCAGCATCGCGAGGGCGGCGTCGGCGACGGTGTTGGTGATTGCGCCGTCGGCTTTTACTTGGGCGTAATCACGCACGCGGCGGAGGAGATTGTTGGCAATGCGCGGGGTGCCCCGGCTGCGGCGGGCGATTTCGGTTGCGCCTTGTTCGTCGATGGCGACATCGAGCAAACCGGCGGAGCGCGTGACGATGCGCGTCATATGGTCGGCGGCATAATAGTTGAGCCGTTCGCGAATCGGAAAGCGTGTGAGCAACGGCGCGGTGAGCAACCCGCTGCGGGTGGTAGCGCCAATCAAAGTAAATCGCGGGAGATTCAGCCGCACGCTGCGGGCGTTCGGGCCTTGGTCAATGATGATGTCGAGCTGGTAATCCTCCATCGCGGGGTAAAGATATTCCTCCACGGTTTTTTGCATCCGATGGATTTCATCGATGAAGAGCACATCGCCCTCTTCAAGATTGGTGAGCAACCCCGCGAGGTCTGCCGCCTTCTCGATGGTAGGCCCGCTGGTGCAACGCAAATTCGCCCCCATCGCCTTGGCAATGATGTGCGCCAGCGTAGTCTTGCCCAATCCCGGCGGGCCCGAAAGCAGCAGATGGTCAATCGGCTCCTCGCGCTGCGTGGCCGCCGTCACGGCAATCTCCAACCGCTCGCGCACCTTCTCCTGCCCACCGAATTCCTCAAAAGCCACCGGCCGCAGCGACGTCTCAAACACCGCTTCTGCTTCCCCCAATTCATCAGTCACCCGCGTGGTCATAGGGTTGAGAGTGGGGGAGTGGGAGAGGGGTGGACAAGGTGATTCGATTCACAGGCGGAGCCTCGACAATTTGGTGTCGAAGGCTATTCTCAATTCCGTGAGCGAAACACCGGAAAACGAAGATCCAGAATTTGAGGAATCCGACGAAACTTCCGAGGCGGAGTTTTGGCCGAATTATGTTCCGGTGCCGGCGCAGTTTCATTCGTTTATGGAGGAAGGGCCGTTTGCCAAATGCACTTTATGCGACGAGGCGTTGCTAGAGGACGGCACGGCGTATTTGATTCATAAGGCGTTTCATCGCGAGGAGGTCATTTTTGAATACGCGATGTGCCTGCCGTGCCGCGCTAAAATGCAGGGGGAGCTTTCGGCCGAATCCATCGAGGCCATTAATGCGTATATGGAGCAGTACGAAATCGAGGATCGCACGGGGCCGATGATGGAAGCGCACGGCGCGGATGTTTCTAAATGGCTCTCGCACTGTCTCGTCACCGGCGCGCCCATTGCCGAGGCAGATGAGTATCATTACTACGCCTTTTGCGACGGGCCGGATTTGGTGTTCAACGGCCTGCCAATCGCGTTGGCGGGCAATGCGGATGAGGAGCTTAACGAGCTGCTTTCACAAAAAACCCGTGACCGGCTCGATGGTTTTGTGGATGAACAATTTGGTTTGCCGCCGGAGTTGCGGAAGTCGATTAAGGGGAGCCCGGTTTTTATTTAGCTGTTTTTTGAGCACAGAGGCATAGAGGGAAATAATCTCTGTGTCTCTGCGGTGATTCTTTCCTTGAAGAAACCACCCCTTCACCCCAGTCTAAGCTCATTGATGCTTGATTTCATCGGCAATAAAGTGACGCATTGCGATGGCCTTTCGCGCCGGAGTTTTCTGCGCGCGGGCGCGTTGGGCGTGGGCGGGTTGACGCTGGTGGACGTGCTGCGGGCGGAAGCCTCAAGCGGCAAGTCACACAAAGCGGTCATCAACATCCACCTCGATGGGGGGCCGCCGCAGATGGATATGATCGATCCCAAGCCGGAAGCGCCGGCGGAATTGCGCGGTGAATTTTCCTCCATCAAAACCAAAATCCCCGGCGTGCATCTTACCGAGCTGATGCCGCAAGTGGCGGCTGCGGCGGACAAGTTTGTTTTCCTGCGCTCGCTTGTGGGCAGTGCCGGTCGGCACGATGGATTCCAATGTCAAAGCGGTTTTCATACCAAAGATCTCGCCAGCATTGGCGGGCGTCCTGCGATGGGTTGTGTGGTGGATAAATTACTCGGCGGACGCAGCAATGCGCCGGCGTTTGTGGATCTGATGCAAGGCCGACCGCTGGCGCGCAACAGCGCGCGCGTGGGTTTTCTTGGGCCGGCGTTCAAGCCTTTCCGGCCGGACATCTCGCATTTATTCCAGCGCGAACTGGAGAGAGGGATGAAGGGTGAGTTGGCACGGCTCGGCCAGGATCATCAAGTGAATCTCAAACTCATCGCAGGCCTCAACGCCGGACGTCTTGATGATCGCGTGGGGTTGCTGCGCCAATTCGATGGCATTCGCCGCGCTGCCGACAAAGATGGGATGATGGGTGCGATGGATCGTTTCAATCAACAGGCCGTTGGCATTCTAACTTCCGGCAAGTTTGCCGACGCGCTGGATTTGGAAAAGGAGGATCCGGAAATCCTCGCACGCTACACCCCGCGCCACAAAGAGGAGGGCGCGCGCGGAACGACCGCCGATGGCTACAACGCCTCACGCAAACTACTGCTCGCTCGTCGCCTCATCGAAGCGGGCGTGCGCGTAGTGAGCGTGACCTTCAGCGATTTCGACACGCACTCCAACAACTTCAGTCGAATGCGCCATCTCGTGCCCGTGGTGGATCACGCGCTCGCCACGCTCGTGGCCGATCTTGGTGAACGCGGAATGCTCGATGATGTGCTCATCGTTGCGTGGGGCGAATTCGGCCGCACGCCCAAGGTTAACGCCAAGGGCGGGCGCGATCATTGGCCGCG
>JAPKDK010000237.1 GCA_028872645.1 Verrucomicrobiota bacterium | reverse complement strand
TGCCGGCAGCTTGGCGGAGTGTTCCAAGGTGAAACTTGCTCCTTCCACAGACCGTGCGTACCCTGCAGCCCATCCGCCTTGATGCCGCATCAGATGGGCGAGGGTAATGTCGTTCAGTCGCGGATCAACCTTGCCGCCCTCGGGCAGGTGCGCCTTATACGGCAGCAGCTTGAACACGCGGTCATCGAGCTTCAGCTTGCCTTGCTCGATCAATTGCAGTGTGGCCACGGCGGTGAGGGGCTTGGAAATACTGGCGATGCGAAACAGCGAATCCGGCTGGACCGGCTCCCGGCGCTCGCGATTGGCGTAGCCGAACCCGCGCGCGTACACCAGCCGCCATCCTTCACAACCGCCAGCGCCGCGCTTTACGCCATTGGAGAAAGATGATAAATTTACGGCATGCAACAAATCCTGTTTCTTGGCCTGCTGATGGTGGGTTTTTCTTTGGGCGCAGCATTGCCGCCGCATTTGCAAAAGTTTGAAATTAAAAAGCCCACGCCGGAATGGGCGGGGGAGCGGATTAAGCTGCCGCCTTCGTTCGCGCCGAAGCTAGGGTTGAAGGGAATTGAGGAAATCCTGTTCGCGCCGGGGATGTTCAAGGCAGAAGCAAAGGGTTTTTTTACGTATGTGTTTCTCTTTGCGCTGGAGCGGAAACCGGAGTTGACGGCGGAGGTGCTGCGCAAGGAATTGCTGGCTTACTACATTGGCCTATCGAAGGCGCGGCTGGGCAAGCCTGATTTGGATACAAGCAAGTTTACAGTAAAACTGAAGGCGCTCAAGATGCAGGATGCATCGCCGAAGGGCGCGATGAATGCCAAGTTTTACCGCGCGGAGGTGTATTGGATTGAGCCCTTCGCTACCAAAAAATTCCAGACGCTGCATTTTGAGCTGCAGACGTGGCAGTACAAAGATTCGGCCAATCAATATCTGTTTGTGTGTGCCTCGCCACAAAAACCGACAGCGGCCATCTGGAAAACGATGCGCGGCATCCGGGCTTCCGTGGCACTGAAGCCGCCCAAAAAATCGCCATGACCGAAAACACGCCCTCGGCCAAGCCCACCCCGCCCTCGCCTTTTTTCTATGCAGGGCCGCTGTTGATTGTGTTGGCGGTGGGGGCAATGTTTTGGGCAGGGAATGGCGAGCGCGAAGCGGACGCAGAGGAGGCTTCCGAAAAAGTGCTAGTGGGCAGAGATTATTATGTGTTGGTGACGTTGATGGAGTTTCATCCCGCCAAGCAGGGGGGCGCGGGTTGGGATGCGGGGAGTTCGGCACCGGATATGTATTATCAACTCAACTGGCATGGCAAGACGGTGTATCATACGAAAAATGATGTGGTGAAAAATGCGCTCATCGCCAAGTGGTTTGGCCTCGGCGCGAATGTGAGCGTGATCGAACTGCGCAAGGTGCTCACAAGCGATGGCCAACGGATCTCGCCGCGCAATCTCATTAAGGCTGCGTTGATTTCCGTGGAGCTGGGGGGTGAGTTGGTGATTCGAGCGTATGATGACGATCCGTTGCGGGATGATTTTGCCGGTGACTGCGCCATTCCCGTGGTCGATCTTGAGCCGGGCGACAATGCGTACTACATCGATGCCGATGGCAAACCCACCCGCGATCGCGACCGTATGGCGGCCGATCGCGGCGGGCTCAAGCGCCTTGTGCTGCGTGTGGTGGATAGCGCGCAGCCGGCGGAAAAACTTGTGGAAGCCCTGCGCTAACCGACTATGAACCCGCGGCAGCTTCAGGTGTGCCTCGCGGTGGCGGCGGTTCTGCTGGGCCTTGGGCTCTTTGCGCCGTGCATGACGCTGCATCCGGCCTTTGGCGAAATCACCCCGCTGGTGCGCCTGCTCAATCCCGACCTCACCGCGCCCGCCACTTATTCCATTCTTGAGGGCATCCGCTCGATGTTCGATGAGGGCAGCGTGTTCATCGGCGTGGTGGTGTTGCTTTTTTCCGTCGTGTTTCCGATCTGGAAATTGAGTGTTTATTTTATGGCCGCAGCCCGCCGCGCGCGCGGATTGGAGACGGGTACTTCGGTGCGCTGGGTCAATCAACTCGGCAAATGGTCGATGCTCGACGTGTTTGTACTCGCGGTGCTGGTGGTGGCCATCAAAGGGTTGCCCGGCGGCTCGCGCGTGAGCATCGAGTGGGGCGCGGCGGCCTTCTCTGCCTCGGTGTTGTTGAGCATTTACATTTCGCTGCACATCAGTGGCCGGCACAATTCCATTGCGTCCGGGGCCACTGAAGATTAGCCTTCGGAATGCACCGGCCCGGGCGGCGGGTTGCGTGAATATTTTTAGAAATTTTTCTGATGCGAAATCTGGACAATCTTATTTTCCGGGCCGAGGAATTAGGTGAGGTTAAAATTCAATATCGGCTAGCGGTCATTTACCAAACAGGCGACCGCGTGGAGCAGGATTTAGAGCAAGCGCGTCACTGGTTTGAGCGCGCCGCCGAGAATGGGCACGAGGACGCCGCCCGGATTTTGGCGACGATGGGCGGTAAACCCGTTGAACCAAAGGCACCAAAATCACCGAAATCGAAAAAGCGCGGTGACTCAAAAGTAAAATCTACGGCGAAAGAAAAATCTACGGCGGATGATCTGCCCCCGGTGATCCAGCGCAAACCTCGTCGGCAGTCCTCGGATGTTGAATCCGGTTTAGGGGGAACAACGGATTGCCCGAACGGGCACGGCCCCTTGCAGGATTGGGAGGGCAATTTGCGTTGTTGGATTTGCGGTTGGACGAATGAGCCATCGGGAACCCGAACGGGTACGCCCGCCCGCACAGCTGTGGCCCAACCGAAAATGGCCACTGAGGCGGCGAGCGGGAATATTAGATTGCAGATTATGCAGTTGTTTGGAAAAAAACCCGGCACCGGGACTGCGGCCGGGACTGCGGTTGAATATCCCGCCGAGGAAAAGGAGGATAAAAAAAAGCCAGCCATTGGTTCCGAGGCCGTTTGGGTGATCGGAGGGATTGCGTATCTGCTTACCAGAAGTTGTTCGTGAAAAACTGCCCACCACCGAAAACAGTGGAATGAGGGCTTGCGCGGGTGGCCAACCTTGGTCAACGATTGGGTCGGCAACCGCCGAAAACAATGAGTGAATCAGATGCTAAACCTGTGGAAGCGGAGTCCCAGTTGGAATCAGATTCCGAATCAAAACCCGCACCCACGCGCCGGCAACGCGTGCTGCTGGGATTCCGAATTGCATTGGCCGGTTTGATGCTGGCGGTGGTGGCGGGTTATTTTAAGGATCAACAGGCGCGGCGAGCTTGCGGGGTTCGTCTGGATGAATTCTTCTTTTTGATGCAGGGGCCGGACGTGAGTCGGGCCGAGGTACATGCACTCATGAACCGGCCGCCTGATGTCATTGAGGAACGCAGTCAATGGGGCGATATGGTGGATGATTATGTTTGGCCCGGTGTGTTTTTTAACTACACCCTGCGCCTCATCTACAGTCGCGAGTTTGGGGTGTATGAACTGGTGGAAGTGCGCAGTGAATCGCATTCGCGGTGGGGCAATGATAAGGGCGGGGCGGATGAAGACTTGCCCGGGAGGATTGAGTTTTCCAACGCTGAGTTTGAGCTTAAGTTGCGCGAGCATCTCAAGAAACCCGAAGGAGCGATTACCCAGACGGAGTTGCTGCAGCTTGACCGTTTCGATTTGGCTCGAAGCTTGATAAGCGACCTCAAGCCGGTGGGCCAACTGCGCGGGTTGCATCTACTTATTCTCGACAACAATTACGTGGAGAATCTCGAACCCATCGGAAATCTCACCAAGTTGGAAGTGTTGTACCTGGGCTTCAATCGGATTGAAGATGTCTCGCCGTTGGCGCGATTGCCGCAGTTGCGGCGGCTTGATTTGGGCGATAACCGCGTGACGAGTCTCGAGTCCATCGGCCGCATCAGCACCCTCAACAATCTGAAGATTCGCAATAACCTGTTAACTACGCTCGACCCGTTGGAGCACTTAAAAGATTTGCGAACATTGGATGTGAGTGGCAATCAAATTACCACCCTTGAACCGATGAGCAAATTGTTGCGTGCGGAGTCATTGAATTTTTCAAAAAATAAAATCACTAACATTCGTCCGTTGGCCAACTTGCGCGCGCTGGGATTATTGAACCTTAACGACAACATCATAAGCGACCTAGCTCCGCTCGCTCAGCTCACTGAAATAAAGATACTTTATCTCGAACGGAACCGTATCACAAACGTCACCGCGTTGGCTGGGCTCCAGCGTTTGGAGCTGGTAAGCCTCGGCGGCAATCCCATTCCGCGCAGCGAAGTGGAGTTGCTTCGCGAGGCTTTGCCCAACTGCCGCATCGATTTTTGAGGCGCGCGCGCTGATCACGCTCGGATACCCTGCTATAAACAAAACCCATTTTTACAGTAGGCAAGAGGAGCGAAACCCTGATAGACTCTTCGTTGCTGGTGTGCCTCGAAGATCACCGGCGTACACAAATAGCGCGTTGGGTGCAGCCGCCGGGGGCAACTCTGGCGGCTGCTTTTTTTGAACAGAACACGAAAACTCAGCGCGGCACGCCGCTGGCCCAATCCGCCGCTACGAAAGTCATCACCGCCAGCGAGGCGACGCAGCGGTTAAACTCGTGGCGGTCGAG
>JAPKDK010000236.1 GCA_028872645.1 Verrucomicrobiota bacterium | reverse complement strand
ATCCCGCGCTGAAGTCCAAAAAGAAAGGCGAGTATCTCACCGAACGCCTCACCGAAGAATCCGTGAAATTTCTGGAGGAACGAGATAGAGCCAAGCCGTTTCTTCTCTATCTTTCCTATTACAATATTCACACCCCCATTCAGGCCTACAAGAAGCGCATTGGGCATTATAACGAAAAGGCAACGAAGACCTTTGAAGGCAAGACTCCCACTCAGCCTGAGCACCAAGGCGTCACCCGGATGCGTCAGGACAATCCCGCGCTAGCCTCCATGGTGGCCGCGGTGGACGACAGCGTCGGTGCGTTGCTCCGCAAGCTCAAGGAACTGAAACTTGATGAGAATACCGTGGTCATCTTCTTTAGCGATAATGGCGGCCTGAGCACGCTGGCCAGGCCCGGTCCTGGGTGCAACCTTCCGTTGCGTGCTGGAAAAGGCTGGCTGTATGAAGGTGGAGTACGCGAACCCACCATCATCCGTGCTCCGGGTGTAACCAAGCCGGGCAGAGTGTCGCACAAGCCAATGGTAAGTATGGATTTCTTCCCCACCATGCTGGAACTGGCCGGGCTGCCTGCACAACCCAAACTTCACGTCGATGGCCAAAGCCTCGTGAACCAGCTCAAAGGCGATGATTCGGGACAGCGCACGTTCTATTGGCACTACCCACATTATCATGGTTCCACTTGGAAACCTGGCTCCTCCATTCGTGATGGCGACTGGAAACTCATTGAGTTTTATCACTACAAGAATTTCGAGCTATACAATCTCGCCGCTGATCCCGGCGAAAAAATAGACCTCGCCAAGTCCAATCCCAAGAAGGCAGCTGAATTGCGCGCCAAACTTACCGTGTGGCAAAAGCAACTGGGAGCAAAGATGCCATTGCCCAATCCCGGCTACAACCCGGATGCCAAACCTAAGCCTCGCAAGCCCAAAAAGAAAAAATGAGTTAGGGCGCGCGGCAACGCTATCTGACAGACCGTAAATATTTTTAGCTTTGAACTTTTTGCTCTCCGTCGAGATCCCTCGGGCAAGGCAAAGCTCCGATCAATAAATCATATTCCGAGACATGCTTTCCAATCCAATGAATATCCGCATTTTTTAGGCCTGCTGTTCATAAACACAGTATCTTTTGAACTCCGCGCCACTGTTTTCAAGGCCATGAGGATAGACCTCCGCACTGAATTGAGCGATCAACTTGATCGCCCCTTCTAACTCTGCGACGGCGAACCACTGCCGTTATTTTAATTGGCCACTGTAGAACGATTCTGCGGTTTATCGTGATGAAAACCGTTGCCGCCGATGGCGCTTTCAAGCAACCTGTCGCCACACATTTTCTATGCGACATCTACCGATTAAAAATAAACTGTTTACTCAAAACCGAAAACGCATCATTGACCTGATGGAGCCCAAGGCTTTGGCAGCGGTTAATGCCAATGACGTACTCCCCACCAATGCCGACGGCACACTAACAATGCAGCCTAATGCTGACCTGTTTTTCCTGAGCGGCATTGAACAGGAGGAAAGCATCCTGATGCTCTTTCCCGATGCGGCGGAAGCAAAGAACCGCGAGATCCTGTTTGTGCGTCAACCCAGTAAGCACCTGCAAATCTGGGAGGGCTATAAGCATAGTAAGGAGGATGCACGCAAAATTTCCGGCATCAAGAATGTGCAATGGCTCTCGGAATTCCCGGCGATCTTCCGCTCACTAATGTGTGAGGCCGAATCCATCTACATCAACAGCAACGAATACAAGCGCGCCAACGTGGAGGTGCAAACACGTGATGTGCGGTTCATCCACCAGTGTCGGGAAAATTTCCCACTGCACACCTACCGCCGTCTCGCGCCGTTGTTACACCAATTACGTGTGGTAAAGACGGACCTCGAACTTGAGCTGCTCAAGGAGGCTGTGGACATCACTGCCAAGGGATTCCGTCGCACGTTGCGGTTTGTGAAGCCAGGGGTAACGGAGTATGAGGTTGAGGCTGAATTGGCACGCGAGTTCATCAAGCGGCGTGGCAAGTTTGCCTATACTCCCATCGTAGCAGCTGGAAAGAACAATTGCGTACTGCATTATCTACAGAACGATCAGGTTTGCAAAAAAGGCCAGTTGCTCCTGATGGATGTGGCATCCAGTTATGCTAATTATAACGCCGATCTCACACGTACCATTCCGGTAAGCGGAAAATTCAACCGTCGCCAGAAAAAAATCTACAACGCCGTTTTGCGCGTGTTGCGGGCAAGTGTTGAGGGAGCCACCGTTGGCAAACTACACAGGGACTGGACTAAGGAATCCCAGACCCACATGAATGAGGAATTGCTCGAGCTTGGTCTGATAAAAAAGAGCCAAATCAAAAAACAGGATCCGGACAACCCTGCCTGCCGGAAATATTTCATGCACGGTCTCGGCCATCCGTTGGGGCTTGATGTTCACGACGTGGGAGATGCGAACGTGCCCTTTGCCCCCGGTACCGTACTCACGGTGGAGCCGGGAATTTATATCCCTGACGAAGGTTTTGGCATCCGGCTTGAGGACGACATCGTTGTCACTGAGGATGGCCCAATAAATCTCATGGCTAAGATTCCAATTGAGGCTGACGAAATTGAATCGATTATGAATCGGTAATTCATGCGCTATGATTATGCTGCGCCCCGATTTGCAGGATTGCACATCACCCAAGTTCGCGCCGGGTGATTTGGTTTGCCATGTTCGTTATCTTTATCGTGGCGTGGTGGTAGCATATAACCCCAAGTGTTTGGCTGATGAAAATTGGTACAAGTCCAACAAAACCCAGCCTGACCGGAACCAACCTTGGTACCATGTGCTCGTTCATGAATCCGGATCCATAACCTATCCGGCTGAAAGCAGCCTAGCTCTCGATGAGAGCGGTGAGGAGATAGTTCACCCGTTGCTCGAACAGTTTTTTGGCGAATTCGCTGATGGACGCTACCAACGCAACGATATCCCGTGGCCTACCTCAAATTCCTGAAACGGCGTTTATATGATACGTCGTTTTTCCTCTCGCCAGCGGCTTTCTTTCTGGCAGCATAGGTGCATGCATTCATTTCGGTTGATCACCTGCGTTGTCATTTGTTCATTTTTTGCGCTGCACACAAACGCGGCCGATCTAGTGGTTCCAACCCCGGACCAGATTCCCCGCGTGAAGCCCGGCCAAACTCCCACCATGCAAGCGCGGCGCATGAGCTGTTGGGTGCAGGATACCCGGGCACATACGCCCCTGGGTAAGGCTTATGTGGTGCTCACCGATGTGCAGGATGCCGCCAGTATGTCGGCGGTAAAGAAACTCCTTAGCCATCACAAAGGCAAATTACTCAAGGTAAGCAGCCTGAAAAATCTCAACTCGGATCCCAAGGCGCGTGAGCAGTTGCGCATGCAATTGATAAAGCTTAAGCCACGGTATGTGGCCGTGGTGCCTCAATTACAAAGCTACCGTGAAAATACCCTACTGGCACTCTGGGATGTATTTACTCGACTAGATGAAGATCGGTATCTGGATGTATACCCGGGGGTGCTTGTTGCCTCCGATGCTGCGAGCTTGAGTAAACTGATCGAAAGATCCATCGGTTATGATGCCGCCAAGCAGCCCAAAAACTTTTTTGGTATCTCCCAAATTTTTGACCCAGGCTACAAATCTTTCCAGAAGATTGAGGTGCTGAAGGGATCGCTCAAAAAAGCCGGCTACACCTCAGCTAATCTCACCATCAATTCCATTCCCGGACTAGAAAATCGTGCCGGCTTTCCTGCAGCTTCCGGAAAGAATCATTGGGTTCTGCAGGGCAGTCGCCGTAGCCCGGTGGCAAAATTGCCGGAACTGGCCCGCGCCAAACTGGAGAAGAGTTCGCTCACCATGCTCTTTGGTCACGGTGTTCCCGGTCGGGTGGTTGGCATGGAGGTGAATGCCTTGAACAATGTGGATTTATCCAATCAAGTGATCCTGAGTGGCTGCTGCTACTCGGGGGTCGGCATGGCAACCGATTGCGCCATGGCCGGACCAGTGGCCGGCAGCTTGGATCCCAAGCTCAAGCGCTTTTCACTGACCATGGTTGATCGCGGAGCGGTGGCGGTTTTCTGTCACATGCGCCTGAACATGGGTTTCCCGCATGTCTACCCGATGCTTGAGTCCTATCTGGCAAACCGTTCACTGGGGGAATCCTACCAGCGCCTCATCAACGCACTGATCGAAGGACAGGGGGGCTTTACTCCACAATGGTACACCAAGCAAACACCCGCTCGCTCGACTCAAAGCCGCAAGATGAATCAGCTCCTCTACATGCAAATCGGCGACCCGGCATTAGTGCCAATTCAGATTAAGAAATAGATGCCATGAAAAAGTATCTCTTATGCTTCGGCTTGCTGTGTGCACTGGTATTCCCGGCTGAGTCTGCCGACAACTTTGACAAGGACCAGCTTGTGGCCTGGTGCATTGTGCCTTTTGATGCCAAGAAGCGCGGGCCGGTTGAGCGGGTCCAGATGCTCAAGCGCCTCGGTATCAAACGTGTGGCCTACGATTGGCGCGCACAGCACGTAAAGGAGTTCGAAGAAGAGATTCTGCAGTATAAGAAACATGGCTTGGAGTTCTTTGCCTTCTGGAGCGTTCACGAGGCAGCCTTCGCCCTTTTTGAAAAACA
>JAPKDK010000235.1 GCA_028872645.1 Verrucomicrobiota bacterium | reverse complement strand
AATTGGCCGATGTCCATCACGTTATGGAAATCCCAAGTCGCGCCGCGATCGTGCGTGACATACAAGCCGCCGTCGCAGCCGAGAATGAGATGGCGGCCGTCGCGGGGATTGACCCACAGCGCGTGGTGATCGGGATGCACGCCGCGCACGCCGGTCTTGAACGTTTTGCCGCGATCGGCCGAGGTGTGCACTTGGATGCCGAGCACGTAAATAAATTTGTCGTCACTGGGATCCACAAAAATTTGGCTATAATAAAACGGACGCGGGTTGAGGCTGTTGATGCGTTTCCAAGTTTCGCCGCCATCTTCACTTCGATAAATGCCGCCGGTTTCATTGCCCACCGCGCCCTGCTCTTTCATCGCGTTGGCGCGCTGACCGCCGAGGTAGCTGGTGAAAGGGCGCTCATTTTTCCCACCACGTTTGCTGAAGGTGAGTTCGACTTCCAATTCCTCGTCATCCCGTTTGAGTTTCACTTTCACTTTGTCATTCGGCTTGTGGGCGCGGATGGCGACGATGAGATTATTGTAATTGCCCACTTTTTTATCACCCATTTGCAAAATGATGTCGCCCGCTTGGATGCCCGCTTTGTCCGAGGGACCATCTTTGGTCACGCCTTGAATGAGCGCTTCCTTCACGCGATTGCCGCCGTTGATGCCCATGAACGCCGTGGCGGGGCCATCGCCGATTTTGTCGGTCTCGATGATGGCGTAAACGATGTCGGGATTTTTCTCGAAATACGAAATTCCAACGCGGCCGAGGGGTCGTGTGGGGAGACCGTCTTTCAGTTGGGTCCAGTTCGCGCCAGCGTCGGTGGTTTTATAAATACCGCTGCCGGGACCCCAGCGCTTTGCAGGGTCGTTGCTATCGAAGCCGTCCCGCTCGCGTTCGTACATCGCCACGATCAGCGTATCGGGTTGAGTCGGATGCATTTTCACTTCCACGCAACCCGTTTTGTCGTCCACGTGCAAAATCTTTTTCCACGTTTTGCCGCCATCGGTGGTTTTGTATAAACCGCGCTCCTCATTCGGCCCCCACAAACGGCCCAACGCGCCCACGTAAACGATGTCCGGATTCTTCGGATGAATCGCAATGCGGCCGATTTGAAAAGATTTTTTCAGGCCCATATTGGCCCAGGTTTTTCCGGCGTCGTTGGATTTGTAAACGCCATCACCCCAGCTCACAGAGTTGCGCGCGTTATGTTCGCCGGTGCCCACCCAGATGATTTTCGGATCACTGCGCGACACTGCCACATCGCCGATGGACACCGCGGATTGCTTTTCAAAAACCGGCGTGAAGGTCGTGCCATTGTTGGTGGTCTTGAACAACCCACCCGAAGCGGTCGCCAAATAGAACGTAAACGGATCGTCCGGCAACACCTCTAAATCCACAATGCGCCCGCCCATACTCGCCGGGCCGATGGAGCGCCATTGCATTTGCGACACCCACGCGTCGTCAAATTTCACCGGCGCAAGCGCCTCGGGAGCATCGGTTTTTTTTTTATCCTGCGCCATCGCGGCACAGGCCAACAACGGCAACATCAGCCATGCTTTACTTTGCATACGGCGAGTGTAGCATTCGCCTCCGAGGGGGCAAAGTAAAACGCCCATTCCTGTTTCCCGCTTCACGCTATTATGAGCGATCGACTACAAAAAATAATTGTCATCATTTTTGGAATTGCAACTTTGATGATGGTGGTGTGGACACAGCACGAAGCAATACAAGATTTGGCTGAGTCGGAGGAAACCGAAAACCAGTCCGCGGGTTTGGATAAGCGCGTGGAACAACTACTCGCACTGGGGGAAACACTGGCCCGTAAACATTGCGTGGCTTGTCACCCATTACCAACCCCCGGGATGCTGGACAGTGGCGCGTGGGATTTGACTCTGACCCGAATGTTGCCGTGGGTGGGATTGGTGCCACCCGGCACAGGCCTGTCTAACACCAACGGTTTCGACCGCGTGTTGGCCGCCGGCTTGTATCCGCCCAAGCCCTTGATGTCTGATCAGGATTGGAAACTGATTCGGAATTATTATCTCACCAAAGCTCCGCAATTTTTGCAACAACCGGAAGGCTTGGAGTTCGTTGGTTCACAAAATACGTTCGAGACCGTAATCCCAAGCGCGCCGTTTGATGCGAGTTGTATCGCGGTTCGAGTTGTACCCGAATCCGGAGGATTATGGGTGACGCATGATCCCACAAAAACAGTTTACCGAATGTCACCGGACATGAACTGGCAAACACCGCCGCTCAAACTGGGCGGTTCCCCCGTGGAATTACGGTTCACACCCGGCGGCGTGGTGGGTTCGCTAATCGGGAGCTTCATGCCTTCCTTTGAACGAACCGGCGCTCTGGTGCGTTGGAATGACGGCAACTTGGAAACCTTGGCCACATCGCTTCACCGGCCCACCGATGTGTTGCCCGTGGACTTAAACGGGGACGGTCGGGAAGATCTGGTAGTGTGCGAATACGGCCATTTCACGGGTAGAGTGTTTTGGCTGGAAAACAAGGGCGACACCTTCAAGCACCACACACTGCTCGAAATGCCCGGCTGCCTGAATGCGGCCAGTGCAGATTTCAACGGCGATCAACGCCCGGACCTGGTCATCCTTACCGGCCAAGCGCGCGAGGCGGTTTATCTTCTGCTCAACCTTGGCGACAACCAGTTTGCACCCCGTATGTTGCTGGCTCGCCAGCCGATGTGGGGGCACTCACATATTGAAATTGCTGACTTAAATAATGACAAGCACCCCGATCTCCTCATCACCAACGGGGACAACGGCGAACTCGATCCCGCCCTTTCGCGCCCTTATCACGGGGTGCGTGTGCACTTGAATGATGGGAAAAATAACTTCACGAAGGAACTGTTTTTCTCACAGCCCGGCGCATACAAAGCCCTTGCCCGCGACTTTGATCAGGATGGCGACTTGGACATTGCCTCCATCACATACTTCGCGGATTACAAACTGAACCCCAAAGCAGGATTTATCTATTTGCGACAGGACAAATCCATGCAATTTTCCGCCCACACCCTGCCCGAAGCCGACCGCGGGCGATGGATTACACTGGATGCCGGGGACTTTGACAGCGATCAGGATATCGACCTTGTTCTCGGCGCATACAACATGCCTCAACGGCAAATTCCAGACGCCCTTCAAAAACACTGGGCCGAAAACCCAACCCCCATTTTGATCCTGAAAAATCGCACGAAATAGCCCGCATAGGACGCAGCTTGCCATTAACTGGTGGATTTATTGCGCGCGATATTTCCGGCGGCAGGCAAGCAGTGTCATGCCGGCGACTTTCCTTAAAGCGTTTTGCGCAGTAGCTTTGATCGTAAAAGCCGGAAGCCCTAGCGATCCCGCCAAGCTCTGGTCGCTGCGATGGGGTACATCAAGCCGATAATACATTCTGGACTGTCAGCACGACTGAATATGCATTGCCATCGCGTTGTCTGATGAGTATAATTACAAGCCGATGATAAAAGCTTCCTTCACATTCTTGGCCGTTTTTTCGGCGGTTTGTTCCATAAACGCCGCAACGCCCGCCAACGGTCCCAAGCCGATCAGTTATTTTGAACAAATCCGCCCTATCCTGCAGGCCAATTGCCAAGGGTGCCATCAGCCCGCCAAGGCGAAGGGTGGATATGTGATGACCGATTTTGCCGGCCTCTTAAAGGGCGGCGATAATGAAGGCGTGGCGGTCGTGCCAGGCAAGCCGATGGACAGCGCGATGCTGACACTCATTGCTCCCGACAAAGACGGCGAAACGGAAATGCCCAAGGATAAAGAGTCGCTGCACAGCGCCGAAATCGAACTGATCAAAAAATGGATTGCCGAAGGCGCGAAGAACGACACACCCGCCAACGCGCAGCGCAAAGTCGATGCCAAGCATCCGCCGGTGTACACGCTGCCGCCAGTTATCACTTCACTGGATTATTCGCCCGACGGCACACTGCTCGCGGTGGCGGGTTTTCACGAAGTGCTGCTGCACAAGGCCGATGGCTCCGGGTTGGTGGCGCGGTTGATCGGATTGAGCGAGCGGATTGAGAGCGTCCGCTTTTCGCCCGATGGCAAATTCCTCGCGGTCACCGGCGGCAATCCCGCGCGCCGGGGCGAAGTGCAGGTTTGGGACGTCGCCAAGCGCAAACTCGCGCTCTCACATTCCACCACCTTCGATACCGTCTATGGCGCTAGCTGGTCGCCCGATGGCAAGGCCATCGCCTTCGGCTGCGCGGACAACACCGTGCGCGCCATCAACGCCAAGACCGGCGAGCAAATTTTCTATCAAGGCGCGCACAACGATTGGGTGCTCGGCACGGTGTTCGACGTGAAAGGCGAACACCTCATCTCCGCCGGACGCGACATGACCTCCAAACTCACGGTGTTCAAATCTTCCCGTTTCGTCGACAACATCACTTCCATCACGCCGAAGGCGCTCAAGGGCGGTATCGCCTCCATCGCGCGGCATCCCACGCGCGAGCACATCCTCGTGGGCGGCGCGGATGGGGCCCCCCAAATCTACCGCATCTTCCGCCAAACCAAACGCGTCATCGGCGACAACGCAAATCTCATTCGCAAATTCCCCGACATGCCAGGCCGCATCTTCAGCGTGCGCTATTCCAAAGACGGCAACGTCTTCGCCGCCGGCAGCGCC
>JAPKDK010000234.1 GCA_028872645.1 Verrucomicrobiota bacterium | reverse complement strand
ATTTCCGCTCCCACACGGCAGGGATTGTTTCAGCCTCCTTGCCGTAGGTTTGCGAGACGATAAAGCCGCTGGCCTGCGAGGTGTAAAAAATGCGGCCGTTGCTAACGACGGCGCCGAGGCATTCGCGGGAGTCGATGGCGGGGCCGGTGGAGACGAGCTTGCCGTTTTGCGAAAGGTCAATCATGTCCATGTTCGCGCCGAGGACGTAGGGCTCGGACATGGTGAAGCGGCAGCAGGCGTAGTTGTGGCCGATGCTGGCAACGACCTTGCCGGTCTTATGATCGTACACGTTGCCCTTGCCGCGGAGGGCGTTGGAGAAAATATAGCGCTCGCCGACGGTGACGACGTTGAGCGCGGAGGTGACGGCATCGGACTTCCACGCGAGCGAGCCGTCCTTGGCGTTGAGGCACCAGACGAAGCGATCGTTGGTGCCTTCCTTGGCGCGATTGAATCCGCCGATATAAATCCGGCCGTTGCGCGCGCTGAGCGTGCATTTGGCGGTGACGTAATAATCGGTTGTGGACCAAACAACCTTGCCGGTTTTGGGCTCAAGGCAGGCGGTGAAGCCGTTGTTTTCAACCGGCAACCCGCGCCGCTTCTTTTCGCTGGTGGCGTAGCCGAAGAAAACCGAGTAAAAAAGTTTGCCGTCGAGAATGCAGATGCCGCAGTCGTTGCCGCCCTTGCCGTATTTCGAAAAATCCTTTTCCCAAAGCAGCTTGCCGGTGTCGAGGTTCCACGCCCAGATGCGCGGGCGATGGTTCTTAGGGTAATAGGGATTGGTGTTGGAATAAATCCAGCTCATCACCTCGCGGCCGCCGTGGTCCTTGGGTTTGCCGCCGAAGGTGAAAAAGTTTTCCGAGCCTTGGTAGTCGTAATCGCCTGAGCCGGAAGCGTAGATGGCGACGTTGCCGTGGACGACCGGCGGGAACTGGCGGCTCCATCCGGGCGAGCCGGTGAAGGGCTGTTTCCAAAGTAGCTTGCCCGTCGCGGCATCGAGGCAAAGGATATGCGATTGCTTGATGCCGCCCTGCGGGATGAGCAGTTTGCCTTTCACATAAAGCGGCGAGGTGAATGACAAAAAGCCATCGGGAAAATACGTGCGCCACAGCACGCGGCCGGTGTCCTGCTCGGCGGCGATGATTTGGCCCTCGGCGGTGTGGGTGTAGAGGCGTCCGCCGCCGCACACCGGCAGGTGCTTCACCGTGCCTTCCAGCCGTCGTGCCCAGCGCATGCGCAGCGGCGGCTTGAGCCCTTGGTCGTTTGAGTTGCTGCCGGCGAAGTCGCCATAGTTTGTGTACCAATTAAATTTGTCACCCGCCATCGGCCCCTTGAGCGGGTTGCGGATTTTCCAAACTCCGAGGTCCTTCTTCGGCAACGCCGCTTTGCCGTCCGCGCCGTATATATAAAGGTACCCATCCTCGCTTCCCACAAACACGCGCCCATCAGCCACCGCCACCGGTGCAGAGATGGGTGCGCCAAATGCCATCTGCAACGCCCGCGGCTTGCCGCCTTTCAACGGCACGATGTGCAGTTTGCCGTCGAGCCCGCCATAAACCGCATGGTCGCGCGTCAACACCGGAGGGCAAATCGCTGCCGCCGCGTTCAGCACTTCCGTTTTCCCGTCGCGATGCCGGCACAGCCCCATTCCCTGTTCGGGCCGCACGCGATACACATCGCCGCCGCGAATGCTCACCGGCGCAAAGCTCAGCATTCCCGGCGTGCGGATGTCTGTCTGCGTGCCCTTGATGAAATCGACTTTGAGTTCATCGCCACCATTTTCAATGAGCCTCATTTTTTCCACGCGCCCCGCGTTGTCGCGACGATGCCACTGCACGTAAACATTGCCCGCCGCGTCCGCGCTTTGGCCGAGGGTGGCGGGGAATTCCGTGCCGGCGAATTTCGGGATCACCGCCACCTTCCGCAGCTTCGGCTTCGCGCCAGCGTCTTCCAAAAAAACTGTCCGCCCGCCCGCCGGCATCACCACTGTTTTGCCGATAAGACAAATGTCGCGCGAGCAAACAAAGTGGTCCTTCCAATTCACGCGGTCGCCGCGAAACTTCACCCAATCCTCCCCGCTCCATCGGTTGCCCTTAAACCCCACGACCTCTTTCACGAAATCCCAAGTCCACGCCACCTCGCCCTTCGGCGACACGGCAAACACCCGCGCCCCCAGAGTCGCAAAATAAACCCGCCCATCCCCAACGGCCGGCGCGGAAAAAATCGGCTCCGCGCAATCGAGCCGATTCACCAACTTCCCCGTCCGCCGCTCCAGCACATAATAAAACCCCGCCGTCGTCCCCACGTGTAAAAACTCCCCCACCACCGCCGGCGCCGCCACGTTGTTGCAATTCCCCGCGCCGCCCTCCGTCACAAACCGCCACCGCACCGTGAACGAAGCAATATCAATCGCGTGCACCACCCCCGCTCCATCCACCACAAACACCATCCCCTCTTTCACCACCGGCGCGGCCTGCACGCCATCGGTTAACGCCACCGCCGCCAGAAGCCCCAGCGACGCCTTCAAATCCTCTTTCGGGGCATCGCCCGAGCGGCCGGCATCACCCTGTAGTTGAGCCCACTGCGCCGAGAACAATTGTCCTGCTGCAAGTAAAAGAATTGAACCGCAGAAAACACGGGAAAGGAGCGGCCTAGCTCTTCGAACGTTGAATAAAATACTTTTGTGCATTGTGAATCCCAAGGTGACTGCACGACATCATGCAGATGAATTTCACAAAATGCAATCCCGTCATTGCATTTCTTGACCGGCCTCATTTGCAAACCCCCTAATCGTGTAAAGTCACGCTAGACAAGCAGAGGAATGGGCGTATGATTTTGGAGGAACAACTGGAGCACACGAATGTTTGATTTTTTAGCGGAACAAGATGCGTCGATTTGTGGCGGGAGCCATTTGAAGCGGCGGGAATTTTTGCAGGTTGGGGTGTTGGGCGCGGCGGGGTTGTCGCTTCCGCAACTGCTGGCGGCGAAGGAGGCCGGCGCGGTGCGGCCGGGGCATGAGGATCGCGCGTGCATTATGATTTTTAATCTCGGCGCGCCGAGTCATGTGGATTTGTGGGATATGAAACCGGAAGCGGCAGCAGAGTATCGCGGGCCGTTCAAGCCGATCCGCACGAAATCGCCGGACATCGATATTTCCGAAATCCTGCCGCTGCACGCGAAGGTGGCCGATAAGTTTTCGCTGGTGCGATCAGTGCATCACGGCGGCGCGGCGGTTCACGATGCGGGTTGGCAGATTATGCAAACGGGACGGCGCTTTGCCGGTGGGGTGCAAACGCCGCACGTCGGCGCGGTGGCGAGTCATTTGCTTGGGCGCAAGAGTGATCTGCCGCCGTTTGTGGTGTTGCCGGAATTGATGGGGCGCGGCGGCGGCAATTTGCCCAATGGCCAGGCGGGCGGTTTTTTGGGCAAGGCGCACGATCCCTTTGCGTTGAATGCGGATCCGTCGAAGAAAAATTTCAAGGTGCCGGACTTGCTGCCGCCGGATCAAATTGGTGCAGCGCGGTTGGAGCGGCGGCGCAGTATGCGCGAGATTGTCGATGGCGCGGTGAAAAATTTTGAGGCCAGCGAGGATGCGCGGTTGCTCAATGACTCGTTTCATTCAGCCTTCCGCATGATGACGAGCGAACAGGCGCGCTCGGCGTTTGATCTCACAAAGGAAAAGCAATCGGTGCGCGAGCGGTACGGAATAAATCGCTTCGGCCAATGCTGTTTGCTCGCGCGGCGACTCATTGAAAACGGCGTGCGCGTGGTGACGCTCAATAGTTTTCTCACGGTGTTCGATCAGCTCTCGTGGGACATCCACGGATCGAAGCCATTCATTTCCGTGCAGCAAATGAAGGATCAAGTGGCGCCGATGTATGACCAAGGCTACAGCGCGTTGATCGAGGATTTGCATCAGCGCGGGATGCTGGACAACACGCTGGTGACGACGCTGGCGGAATTCGGCCGCACGCCGAAAGTGAATCCCGCGGGCGGGCGCGATCATTGGCCGCAATGTTTCACGTGCAGCTTTGCCGGCGGCGGTGTGAAGGGCGGGCGCGTGGTGGGCAAGAGCGATCCGGTGGGCGGCTTCCCCGCCGAGCGACCGGTGGATCCGGGCGACGTGGTGGCCACAATTTTCCACAGCCTCGGCCTCGACCCCAAAGCGATGCTGCCCGGTCCGGCGGGTCGGCCATTCCCCTTGGTGGATTTTGGGAACGAACCGATTAAGGAATTGTTTTGATGAAAACGAATTTTTTGCTTGGTTTGTTTTGCGCGACACTCACGGCCTCGGCTGCCGAACGGCCAATCAGTTTTCGGCACGATGTGTTGCCGGTGATTTCCAAAGTGGGTTGCAACAGCGGCGGTTGCCACGGGGCGTTGGCGGGTAAGAACGGTTTTCGGTTGAGCCTCAATGCCTACGATCCGGCGAGCGATCATTACAACATCACGCGCGAGATACGCGGGCGGCGGGTGGAGTTCAGCGATCCGGCGCGCAGTTTGTTTCTCATTAAACCCACCGCCGCCGTGCGACACAAAGGCGGCAAGGTGTTGCACGAGGATTCGGTGGATTACCAATTGCTCGTGAAATGGATCCAACAAGGCGCGGCGGGGCCGACAGATGCGGATGTGAAGCTGCAGCGCGTGGAGCTTTCGCCGGGCAATTCCAAATTGAAGAAAGGCGACTCGC
>JAPKDK010000233.1 GCA_028872645.1 Verrucomicrobiota bacterium | reverse complement strand
AACCCGATTGCCAAATCAAAACTCGGCCCTTCTTTGCGCAGATCGGCGGGGGCGAGATTGATGGTTGTTTTGCCCGGCGGCAAATGAAAACCCGAACTGGTGAGCGCCGCAGAAACACGCTCCACCGATTCGCGCACCGCCGCATCCGGCAAGCCGACGATCACAACTTTTTGTTCGCCCGGCCCGACACTCACTTCCACCTCCACCGGCACGGCTTCGACACCGCGCAGCGCGGCCGCATAAACCTTGGAGAGCATATGCGCACGGTACGCCCTGCTCTGATATTTGTGAATTAAAATATAAAAGAAAATCGAGCCCAGATTTCGTCGGAGCTTTCGCCATCCTCGAAACTCACGGCATTGCGTTCGCCGTGCAGATTGCGTCCATTAAAATGATCCCAGCCTAGGGAGAGTGACCACTGCTCGGACAATCGTTGCGAAAAACCTAATCCCAATCCCACACCGCGACCGAGCCTCAAGCCGGCGTTCACCGATGAATCATCCCACAGCCAGTTTTGCTGCCGCACGCCCAGTGAATATTCCTGCTGACCCGCGCCGGTGAGCACCGCTTCGGCCGCGAAGGGAAAATAGGTATGCGCGTTCCACCGATAACCGCTGCTGAGTTTCCACGACATGCCGTGCGTGGTGAGATAATTTTCCACGTCCGGCAGGGCAAAGTCATTGTACGAAATGCCCTGCACCCACGGCTCGCCGCCGGTGGCGTATTCCCCTGCGCCGAGCAAATAACTCCAAGTGGAAGCACTGAGCGCGAAGCCCGCAAGATTGGCCACGCGCATGTCGGTTTTCGAAATGCTGACGCCTTTGTTGGAGTAATACGTTTCGAGATCGCTGAGGTCGCCACTGCCCCGACCGTAAAACGTGGCATCGAGCCGCGCCATCGCGTACGGCAACCATTCGCTGTAATGCGCCGCGCCACGTTCGCGCATTCGATCACCGAGGCTGCCCGCAAACGCCATCGAATTATTGAGACCGCCGGTGGTGATTAGGATTTTACCGTCGTTCGTCAACGTGCCATCAGCATTCACAAAACGCCGCACCGGCGAAGTGAACTCGCGATCGCTCGTGCTATAAACCGCGTACGCATCATTAAAGGGATCGAGAAAGCGCCGCCCAAAAAATTGCCACGGCGAGCGCGTTGTACTACCCGTAGCGCCGCTGCGATATTTAGTGCGATACCCCAATGCCTCCAAGCGCGTGCCGTGGCCAAATTCGTGGTGGCTCACCTTGTACACATTCATCGTGTACAGACCCAGCGCACTGCCCGACAAAAACTCACCTTCCCGCGAAAACCCCCAGTGCTCGTCCGCGTTGAGCTGCTCCAACGCGTACGCATTAAGGTCAACCCACTCGCGCCCGAAATTTTCCCACGCGCGATTCGAATTGCGTTCCCGAAAATAACCCGAATCAAATGAGAATGACCGCTCAAATGACTGCGCCATCGCCGCAGTTGAAAGAAGAGAGATACCCAAAAAAGCAGAAAACCATTTCATCCCGCAAACAAACGCCAGCTCCCGCCGCCTGTCAAAGAAAAGTAATTGGCGACTAGGATGCAGCCAGCCGAGATAATCTTTGCGCCTATCGTTCGCGGCGGTATAGTTGTGCGAATGAGACTTCCAGTGAGCTTCTGCACGCCGCCGAAAGTTTTTTACTGAAATGCCAATGGCCAAGAATCATCATAGCGTTTACGTGGTGGAGTTGGATGAGGCGGTGTTAAAGGAGAAAAAGTTTTGTGCCGCGAATCCGAAATTTGATCCGTATCTGTCTTGCTTTTACGTGGGGATGACGGGTTTGGATCCGGAGGTGCGATTTGAAAATCACAAGCGCGGCTACAAGGCCAGCGGGTATGTGACAAAATACGGACTGCACCTGCTGCCGGAGATTTATGAATGCTACAACCCAATGAGCTATGCGGTGGCTGCGGCCAAAGAGAAATCGCTGGCGGAGGAGTTGCGGGCGGAAGGGTATGCGGTTTGGCAGAATTAAGCGTGGCCCAAAAAAAGCCGCCCTTGAATCAAACCGAAGTTCAATCGTCGGGCGGCTACCAATCCTTTTCGATCCAGCCCTTGCGGGCTTTTTCTCGAAGGTCAATGTCCTTGGCAGGACACCTGCCCTCTGACCCTTTCCAGCACCCCCGAAGGTGCGCTGTCGGGTTGAGCGCTCTTGTCCTGAAGGGCAGTCTGCGCTCGTGGTCAGTTGGCTGACCGAGGGACTCCGAAGAGCCGCTCAACGCAGAAAAATTTATCACAAAATCAGCCGCAGCCAAGTCGGAGTTATTATTTCGTATAAACAGGGTTCTCACAGGTAATTGACATAGCAAAATTATTTTACCGGTGGAGGGGCCGATTGACGCCTTCCTAGGCAAACCCCGGACGTCCAGCCGTATTCCGCAGACGCGCGTCGCGTGGTTTATCCCCGCCTGGTTAATGGCCGGAGAATCGACAGGTGATGGAGAGATTCCCAAGATCGAGAATCGATGATGGGGAAAAGGCGTAGGTTTTATATTCCACCCTCGGGGGACACCGTAAGGGCTTGATCCTGCACATACTCGAATCCGTGTTTCAGGCCCAGCTCGGCCTTGTACAGTTCCACTCCCAAGTCAGCCGCGTGTTGAAGGGTTGAAACCATGTCCTCCAGAATCAACGTGTTGACGATGTCCAAGGCATTAATGCCAGTGATCTCCGCCTGCATCACATTGTCGGGAAAGGTGCAAAAGGCTACCCTGATCAGTCCTTTTCCACGGTCGATCTTGATTAGGAAATATCCCCGCGGGTCCAATTTCCAATCCTTTTTACGATCATAACGAGCCTCAATTACAGGCACATTGGCCGGCACTTGAATGTCCCAGTAATGGCCTTTAATAGTGCTAGGTTTAAGCATGGTGAACTAGGCGGCCTCCTGATAAATACAATGCATGCAGGAGCCGTTTCATCGCCGCCACTATACCGCCATTATGGATGGTGACAAGCGTTGGGGAGCGCGTTGCAATTGCTTGGCTTTGAAAACCACGAGAGACAAAGAATATAAATGAATTCACCTGCCAAAGGCTGTGTTTATTTGCGCGGCAATCTCTTCAGGGCTGTATGAAGTCTTTACAGGAAACCGCACCAACGGGATAGCGCAAGCGGCAAACGTATCATTTTTGAATGCATCATTGCGCTTCTGCGATTGCCTGCTGTGGGAAGAGTCATCCAGTTCCACCACCGCATAGATTGTGGAGTCGCTCGGATTGCACAAAAGAAAGTCTACATGCTTTGAAATAATTCTGTTTAGCGCACTGGTTCGAGATTTCTTTTCCATACCTTTTTGGACGTCCACGATATCCGCCATTCGTACTTTTGAGAATATCTGGTAATGTTCAACGGGGAGCGAACTCCTCAATACACGGTGAAACTCCTGCTCGGCCGGAGTCATCAAAGTGACTCTGGACACATATGCCCCCTGCGCCGGCTCTTCTTTGCCCTGAAATTTTAAAAAGATGGAGGCGGCAATGATTAGTACCAGAAGAACTCCAACAAGGATGATTGTCATGCTAGCAAACATGCCCGCCACTCTGCGCCTCACCGTCACTGGTGTAAATGCTGTTGGGGGAGGGTGGTGTCCCTCAAATTTAGTGAATCAAAACTGAATCACTTTTGGTTCACTTCACTTCGGCGCGTTTCAAGACAAGTCGCTCAATAGTGCCCGCAACCAGAAGCGGGGAAAATGGCGGAGGGGGCGGGATTCGAACCCGCGGTAGGGGTAAACCTACGCACGCTTTCCAAGCGTGTGCCTTCGTCCACTCAGCCACCCCTCCGGGATGCGCACTGTGGCGGAGGGGTGGGCGCGCGGCAAGATTTTCCGGTGAGTTCGGCCTTGCTTCGCCTCCCCGCAGCACGTTTCAATGGCCGCGCCAATGAGCGCGCCCGAGATTCATAAATGCTCCTGCAATTCCTGCGGCGAGCATCTGGAATACCCCCCGGATTTTGAGGGAACCATCGTGGCGTGCCCTCATTGCGGCCAAGGCACCGAACTGCACCAGTCTAAACTCACCGCCACCCAAGCCCCGCCCCCAATGAAAGCCGGCGGCGGTCGCGGTCGCGTGATGCCCCCCAGACGCGGTCGCGTGGAGCCCGACCCGCTCGCCGCCGCCGCACCCAAAGATACTCAGCCCCCGTCCGGGCTCATCGAACCCATTCCCGTTGCCGAGCCGGATGACCCCAACGCCTGTGTTAACTGTGGAACAGTCTTCGATGAAGACGAAACCGTCTGCGTTGAATGCGGGCACCGCCGGCCCACCATCAGCAATTGGGACAGCGCCGCTATCTTTCGCCTCGTGGCCGGAATTCTCATTGCCTGTCAACTGCTCGTGCTAATTTTGCAATGGACCACCACTGGTAAACCCTTTGGCCTCCGCCAACGCACCCGCCACGCCGTGCTGGTGAAAGTGGGATTGCGAAAAGAACTCACCCCCGCCGAAGCCGCCGCCGCCGCGCAATCGGGAACCAACTCCGTCGCCACCAAACTTAAGGATCCCGATCTCGTCCTTAAGGATCACCGCCTTACCACCAGTAAAGACAACGGTGCGCAATACATCATCGGCACCGTCAAAAACATTTCCCAATACCGTTACCTCGCCGTGAAGGTCAACTTCGCCCTGCTCGATGCCGCCGGCCAAGTCATCCCCAATGCTAACGTTTCCGCCTACACCCGCACCCTCGAGCCCGG
>JAPKDK010000232.1 GCA_028872645.1 Verrucomicrobiota bacterium | reverse complement strand
GTAACAACCGGCGAAGATTCAGTTCCAGAAAAAACAACGGACGAATAACCCAACCCTTTCTTGGGGTTTGATCATGGGGTATTCCTTGAGCCTTGAAAATTGATCATTGATTATTCCTCTCCCCAATCCCCCGCAAATATTCATGCGAGTACAACCCCGTCCCGTGCCCGTCCTTCCAAAAAATTTGCACTGCATAACTACCCACCGGCTGCAGATGTTTGATTTGAAATGACGCCTCTGTGAACGCCGCCTTCGGCCCCTTCGCCACATTACCCATCACGTCCGTTTCGCCCGCGCACGAGGCGCATGGGCACGCCCGCCGCACCGCTTTCAGCGGCACAAAATGCTCCACGTCATCATCCCATTTCAGGGCTAAATCGACACCCACCGGCTGTAAATCTACCAATCGCATACGGGTGAATAGCAAAAATGCAGCTATAAAACAGGCAAAAAAAGTTCACCATGCCAAACTTTTTTGCTTGCGTCAAACTTATCCATACGGCAGCTTCCACGCATGAATTTAACCAAACAGTTCGTCAAACTTGTCTCGCGGCGCATTGCTTCGGCTGCGGGAATCGCCGTCATTTTCGCCGGTTGCGGGGGTAAGACTGAAACTGTCCCTAATGCTGACGCCGCCAGCGGCAAACTCAAAGTCACCACCACGGTTAATATGGTGAGCGATCTTGTGCGCGAAATCGGTGGCGAACACGTGGAAGTCAGCGAACTGATGGGCCCCGGCGTGGACCCCCATCTCTTCAAGGCCAGCGCCGGCGATGTCGACAAGCTGATGAATGCTGACGTGGTATTTTATGTAGGCCTTTTATTAGAAGGAAAAATTCAGGGCACGCTGGACAAGGTGGAAAGCGCCTACGCCGTGACGAGCAAGATTGACACCAAGCGACTGGACAAACCCGAAGGATTCGAGGGCCACTTCGATCCGCATATTTGGTTTGATGTCACTTTGTGGGTGGACACTGTGGGCGCTGTGGTGGAAGGCCTGAGCAAGGCTGATTCCGCCAACGCCGCGGATTACAAAAAGAACGGTGAAGCCACCAAAGCCAAGATGAACGCCCTGCACGAATGGGCGTTGGCGAAAGTGAAGGAGTTGCCTGAGGCCAAGCGCATTCTTATTACGAGTCACGACGCTTACAATTATTTTGGCCGCGCGTATGGTTTTAAAGTGGTGGGTCTGCAAGGCATCTCCACCGTGAGCGAAGCGAGCCTCGCAGATGTCGCCAAGATGGTGGACTTCATCAAGGAAAACAAAGTGAAAGCGGTTTTCGTGGAAAGCAGCGTGTCGCCCGCGGCCATGAAACGTATTAGCGAAGATTCCGGTGCCGTGATTGGTGGCGAGCTTTTCTCCGACGCCATGGGCGAGCGCGGTAAAATGGAACACGGCTACGACGTGGGCACCTATGAGGGGATGATCAAGCACAACCTCAGCACCATCGTCGATGCGCTCAAATAGAACCGCCGCCAATTTCAATTAAATTCAAAGCATGAGAAAAATCGTTACCAGCATAGTCTGTCTGTGCGGCGTGTTTGCGCTGACGGCACAGGATAATATTTTGGATCGCGAGCAACTCAGTGGCGATTGGGGCGGCAAGCGCTCCGATTGGGCGGCGGCGGGTTACGAGTTTACTTTCAACTACGATGTCGAGGTATTCCGCAATGCCTCCGGCGGCATCCGCAGGGGCTCGGTCATTGACGGACTTGGCTACGGTGCGCTGGATATCGACCTCGAAAAAGCCACCGGCTGGCGCCGCTCGGATTTTCGTATCAGCACGCTTTGGACCCACGGCGCAAGTCCCACTGGCAAACACGTCGGCGATGAGTTGACCGTTAGCAATATGGACGCTTACGACGGCTTGCGCCTTTACGAGGTGTGGATCGACAAAACTATTGGCAAAAATTCCGTGCGGTTTGGTAATCTGTTGGCCGACGAGGAATTTGGTGGCACGGAATACGGCGGCGTATTTTTCAATGCCGCATTTGGCCAACCGGCATTTTGGTCCGCCAACACGCTGAACACTGGCCCCGCATTCAACGTGACAGCACTAGGCTTACGCTATCGGCGGAACTTCACCGAAGTGTGGTACGCGCAGGCGGGCGTGTACGATGGCGATACCTTTGACAGCGCTGGCGGCGATGCCACCATCAATCAACACGGCACTCATTTCGAACTGGGCAACGGCCAAGGCTGGACCAGCCTTTACGAAATCGGCCGCAACGGTTTTAACACCGACGATGGCACCGGTTTGCCCGGTTGGTATCGCGTGGGCGCATGGCATCACAGCACGTCATTTTCCAAACACGACGGCACCAATGGCGAAGGCAACTGGGGCTTGTACGGAATCGCCGATAAAATGCTTTGGCGCGAAGAAGGGGATCAAGGTCTCGGCACCTTTATCCGCTTGGGCACCGGCCAGCGCGATCGCAGTCGGTTCCATTGGGTGCTCGACACTGGCCTGAGTTACACCGGCTTGTTGCCCGGACGCGATGACGATGTGGCCGGGCTTGGCTTTATTTATGCTAAACACGCCGGCGATATCACCGATGCCGTGAAATCGCACGAGGCGGTGATCGAAGCCACCTATCGCATCCAGCTCACGCCCGCGATTTATTTGCAGCCCGATATTCAGTGGATTAATCGCCCGAGTGGTGATAATACCACGAGCGACGCGCTGGTGGTTGGATTGCGCGCCGGATTCACTTTTTAATGAGCGCCCACGGAACAAACGAAACAGAGCCGCCACCACTGGAATTTCACGACCTCACGGTTGCCTATCACAAACGGCCAGTGTTGTGGGGCATTGACCTCGAAATTCCCAAGGGCCAACTCGTCGGCATCATCGGCCCCAATGGCGCTGGCAAATCCACGCTCATCAAAGCCGCAATGGGGTTGCTGCCGCTCAATAGCGGTTGGGTAAAAGTTTTTGGCGAACCCATCAAAAAAAATATCAAGCGCGTCGGCTATGTTCCCCAGCGCGAATCGGTGGACTGGGATTTTCCCGTGAGCGTGATGGACGTCGTCCTAATGGGCCGTTACGGCCACCTTGGCTTGATGCGACGGCCATCGAAAAAGGATCGCGACATCGCGCGCGATTGTTTGGAAAAAGTCAAGATGCTGCCCTATGCGAACCGGCAGATTTCCAATCTCTCCGGCGGCCAACAGCAGCGCGTTTTCCTCGCGCGCGCCCTTGCGCAGGAGAGCGATATTTATTTTATGGACGAACCTTTCGCGGGCGTGGACGCCGCCACTGAATCGGCCATCGTCACCATTCTGCACGAACTGAAAGCCAAAGGCAAAACTCTGCTCGTCGTCCATCACGATCTCCCCACCGCCAAGGAATATTTCGACAGCCTTCTTCTGCTGAATATGCGCGTGGTCGCCTTTGGCCCTACGGAGGAAGTGTTCAAATACGATCTGCTGCAAAGCACATACGGCGGACGGCTCACCATCCTCAGCGAAGTGGCCGAAGCCGTGCGGGAGAAATCCTGATGCGTCACTTGCCGTTCATCGCCGGATTTTGCTTGCTCGCCGCCGCGATGCCCGCGTGGGCCGACCGCATTGGCGACATCTCGGAGACCTCTGTGATTGAGCAGGCCAAACGGTTTTTAAGTTTTCGCGACCCCTCCGTGCGCTATGCCCTCATCGGTTCCATTTTGTTGGGGATCAGTTGCGGGCTGATGGGCGGCTTCATTGTAGTGCGGAAAATGGCGCTTTTTGGAGACACCCTTTCGCACGCCGTATTGCCCGGCGTGGCTCTTGGTTTTCTCTGGAATATGGAGAAAGACCCCGTCGCTATTTTCATTGGTGCCACGCTCGCTGGATTACTCGGCGGCGCGATGGTCACGCTCATTCGGCAAACCACTCGCCTCAAGGAAGACACCGCGCTCGGGATTGTGCTCGCCTCGTTTTTTGCCGTTGGAATTTGTCTGCTCACGCGTATCCAAAAAATGCCCGGCAACAAAGGCGGGCTCGATGAATTCCTGTTTGGCTCCGCCGCTTCCATCGGCCGGTCTGACATCATTTTAATGGCAGTGGTCACCGGCTTGGCGGTGCTATTGGTGGGTTTGTTTTACAAAGAATTGTTGGTCACCAGTTTCGATTCCGCCTTCGCGCGCGCGGTGGGGTTTCCCGTGAACATTATCAACTATGCGCTCACCTTGCTGCTTGCGTTTAGCGTGGTGGTGGCCTTGCGCGCGGTGGGCGTCGTGCTCGTGAGCGCAATGCTCATCACACCCGCCGCCGCCGCGTATTTGCTTACGGATCGGATGCATCGACTGCTCGGATTGGCTGCGTTGTTTGGTGTGATTTCTGGAGCGGTGGGCGCATTCATTTCCTTTCTCACGACCAACATCCCCACCGGCCCATTGATGGTGGTGGCCGCCACGATGGTGTTCACGCTCGCCTTCTTTTTTGGTCCGCGCCACGGCGTGTTGATGCGTTGGTGGCGGCAAAAATCCCGCTCCGCCCGCGTCCAACGCGAGAACACATTGAAAGCAGTTTATCACGTGCTCGAAGCGCGCGAGTTTGAGGGTGAAGGCGTGTCCCTCCGCGAACTCGCCGAACGCCGGCGCGAAACACTCGATGAAGCTCGCGCCCAATCCGGCGCTCTTTGCCAACATCAAATGGCCACGCTGCACGATGACGGCGACGCCATTCACCTCACGCCCAAAGGCTGGCAGCGCGCATGCGAGATTGTCCGCAACCATCGCCTGTGGGAACTTTA
>JAPKDK010000021.1 GCA_028872645.1 Verrucomicrobiota bacterium | reverse complement strand
GCGGCCATAATGGTGGGCAGCAACGCGCTGTGGCGGAGGGGGTCTTTGATGTTTGGCGAAAAATCAAAGGAACCATTCACCGCCAGCCACGCACCAATCGGAGCGATGGCCAGTGCGATGCCGAGGAAGACGTGCGTGAAGTCGGTAAATCTTTTTGTGAGTGAATAGCCGAGAATAAAAATCAACGCGACCGGCGACAGAAAAAAACACACGAGCCTCCCTTGATGGGCGTCGCGCACCATATCGATGCCGTAAGTGGTGGCGACAAAGCCGAGCGCGCTGAGGATGCAAAGTGTCCACGCGCTGGTGAGGGAGATTTTTCCGGCGGGGAGATGGCGGTCCTTCGTGCGCGGATTGGCCGCATCGAATTTGCGATCCGCGATGCGGTTGAACGCCATCGCGCAAGTGCGCGCGGTGACCATCGCCAGCAGGATGAGGCCGAAGAGTTTCCAACCCGGCCAGCCGAGTTTCATCAACGGCACGGCTTCCTGCGCTTCGGGTTCCAGCACGGCAAACCCCGCTCGCGCCGCCAGCACCATCGAGGCCAGCGCAAAGGGCAGCGCAAAGATGGTGTGCGAAAACTTGACGAACCCGCCCCATTTTTGGAACAGGGAGGGTTTGGGTTTGCTGGAATCGCCTTTATCCGCCACGGGTTGAGCGTGAAGGTTTGGGAAGGGAAAAGCAAAAGAAGAAAATCGTATTGATGATTTTTGCGGGTAGGGCGGTTTCTCCAAAACCGCCTTGGCGCGCTCGAAGGGCAGGCTCTACCATTAGTCCTCATCTTCCCGCCAGCGGGGGGAGATTTCGTTTTCCACGCCGAGGTGGTCGAGGACGCGGGCGACTACGGTGTCAGCCAAATCCTCCAGCGTTTTTGCTTCGGAATAAAAATATGGGTTGGTGGGCATCATTGTGGCGCCGGCTAATAGAAGCAGCTCCATGTTTTTGACGTGGACGAGACTGAGCGGCGTTTCGCGAGGGCAAAGGATCAGTATTTTGTTTTCCTTGAGCATTACGTCGGCGGCGCGCAGGAGGGCATCATCGCTGATGCCGTGGGCGATGCGGCCAAGGGTGCCCATCGTGCAGGGGAGGATCACCATCGCGTCGAAGGCATTGGAGCCGCTTGCGAAGGGGACGTTCATGCTTTTGGAGGCGTGGAGCTGCACGCCCTCGGCGAGGCGCAATCCGTCGGGCAGTTCCTCCTTGAGCACGATTTGCCCGTAGCTGCTGGTGATGACGTGGATCTCGTGCGCGGCGGGGTCCAACCGGTCGAGCAGGCGTTGGGTATAAATCGCGCCACTGGCGCCGGTGATGGCAACGACAATTCTCACGGGCGCGAGCATTGCTTTTTCGGGGTAAACGGTGCAAGCGATTTATTCACCATTGTGAATAACCTCGACATAGAGGCGGGTTAGGGGCAGGTTGCGCGTCGCATTTTTCGCGCCCTGTCGGCGCGACAAAGGAGGTGCAAACAAAATCAAAACGGGCGTATTTCGCTCTCTTGGCGGTCGTGACCTTGGCGTCGTGTGAAATGACGCCGCGCAGTCACGGACCGATCACGTATCGTGTGCCCGCAGCCAAAAAACCTGCGGTCGCAAAACATCAACCCGCGCAACCGGTGAAACCCGTGCGCTTTGCCACGGCCAAGCCACCGCGGTATTTGCCGCCTGGCACGGGCACCGCACCCACCACGCCTCCCGCGCGACCGAAGGTGCAGCCCGCGCAGCCGGTTGTTTTGAATGGCGAAAAACTAATGCCCGCGCAGGCGTCGCCCAAGGATTACACGGTGAAGGTTGCCGCCGCGGAATGGATTTCGCTCGAGCGGTGGGGAAAGTTATATGAAGGCTGGTTTGGCCGCATCAAACAACGCAGCGGCACGGTGCATCGCCTCGTGGCGGCGAATATGCGGTTCGACTTCACGCCGCGGCAAAGATTGATTACTTGCCAAGGTATGCAAATCTGGCTCGGCTTTGGGCCGCGTTTGGTGAAGGGCCATCTTTATATCCACGCGCTGGATGTGCAGAAACATCTCGCGCCGCTCATTTCCGGAATGCCCACGCTCGGCCGCGTAGCGGTGATCGATGCCGGCCACGGCAAGGACAACAAAGGCACGCGCAGTATTTTCAACAAGAAATACGAAAAGGAATACACGCTCGATTGGGCGATGCGGCTCAAGCCGATCTTGGAGCGCAAAGGTTGGCGTGTGTATCTGACGCGCGCCACGGATGACAGCCTCTCGCTGACAGATCGAGTGAAGTTCGCCGATCGCGTGCACGCGTCGGTATTCATCAGCTTGCACTTCAACGCTGCTGCCGCGAAGGTGAGCGGGTTGGAGACCTATTGCATTTCGCCGACCGGAATGCCCTCGCATTTTACGCGCGGCCATCCCGATCCGGTTTCCGCAAAACTCCCCAATAACCCGTGGGACGCCAGCAGCTTCCAACTCGCCGCCCGCGTGCACAACCAATTGCTGCTCACCTGCCGAATGCCCGATCGCGGCGTGCGGCGCGTGCGGTTTATGTCCGTCATCAAAGGCCAGAAACGCCCCGCGATTTTAGTGGAAGGCGGTTATCTATCCAACCCCACCGAATCAAGAAAAGTCGACACCGCCGCCTACCGCCAAAAGCTGGCCGAAGGCGTGGCGTCGGCGTTTTAGTTACCACTCCACTTCCACCTTCAATTTGTTTCCAAACCGATTGTTGTAAAACAAATGGCCGTGGGCGGCGGCGTATTCGTGGACGAGTTTGGTTATCTTCACATCGAAGCAGCAGTACTCGGCGATCTCGGCCATCTTACCTTGTTTGAACCACTCAATCGCCTGCAAGCCTTCGGCGGATTTTTCGCAGCCGAGTGTGGCTTGGGCGATGGAATCGAGCTTGAGCCGATGGCCGAGTTTTTCGTTGAGAACAATCAACATATCCAGCGAGGGCACCTGGCTGAAATCAAAAATCGAATAGCCCTCCAGTACGCGGTAATCGAACCGGATGTGATTGAACCCCACCACCAAATCGGCCCGCTGGAGTTCTTTGATTAACGCTTCCACCTCCGGTTCGCCATAAATTTTGTAATCCCCGCGCGCCGTGCTGTACGTGACGCCGATGCTCATCCCCATCTTGTCGATGTGGCTCCACCCGCCCACCTCATCAGCCGAGTGCTTGGTTTCCAAATCAAAGTAGACGATGTTTTTCATTCAGTCTCAAAATTTCCCAACGGACAAGAGGCCCGTTTCCACGGGAAAAGACCACAAATCTCCTTTGGGCACAACACAATGAAATTTTTTGTCAGATTGGGCGGTGGGGAGCACACGCGAGCCGCGTGCTGTCCTCATTCCTAGCGTTTGCGTGCTTTGGGCAGATGGGTGGCTTGGCCGAAGAGGGATTCGGCGGCTTCGAGGATGGCTTCGCTGAGGGTGGGGTGGGCGAAGATAGTTTCGGTGAGTTGCTCGGCGGTGGCGTTTAACTTAATGGCGAGGGTGATTTGGCCGATGAGTTCGGCGGCGTGGCCGCCAAGGATGTGGCCGCCGAGGAGCTTGCCGGTTTCGGCGTGGGCAATGAGTTTGACGAATCCATCGGTCTCCCCTTGCGCGAGGGCTTTGCCGATGGCGGCGAAGGGGAAGCGGCCCATTCGGATGGGGATGCCGCGCGCTTCGGCCTCGGCTTCGGTGAGGCCAATGGTGGCGATTTCAGGATGCGTGAACACGGCGGCGGGGACTTCATCATAATTCATCCGCGCCTCATTTTTGTTGGCAATGAGGTTGTCCACCACCACGCGGCCTTGGGCGGTGGCGACGTGGGCGAGTTGCATTTTGCCAGTCACATCGCCAATGGCGTGGATGCCGGAAACATTGGTTTGCAGGAATTCATTGACGCTAATGGCGCGGCCATCGAGCGCGACCCCGGCGGCATCGAGGCCGAGGTCTTCGGTGTTGGGCGTGCGGCCAACGGCGATGAGGAGGTGGGTGCCTTCGAGGGTTTCATTGGCTAATTGGACGGTGACGCCCTCGGCGGTAGCGCTGGCGGTTTGGACGGTTTCGTTTAGGCGGACGGTAATGTTTTGGCGTTTGAATCCGCGTCGCAAAAAATCGCAGAGATCGGGATCCATACCAGGGAGCAAGCGCGGTTCGGCCTCGAGCACGGTGACTTCGCTGCCGAGCGCGGCAAAGATGCTCGCAAATTCGCAGCCGATGTAGCCGCCACCGAGAATGAGCAGGCGCGGCGGCAAATCAGTGAGCGTCAGCAAATCGTTGCTGTTCAAAATGCGCGCGCCATCGTGCGGGGCGATTGGCAATTCCGTGGGGCGCGAACCGGTGGCGAGAATAATGGCGCGCGGGTTGGCGAGTGTTTGGGTAACGTTGTCTTCGCCATCGATCACTTCAATCTCGGTGGGACTCTTCAAGCGCCCGCGGCCGGAGAAATAATCCACGCCGTTTTTATCGATGAGATTTTGCACACCCGCCGCGAGCTTGGTCACCACCTTTTGCCGGCGCTCAACAATGCTGGCCAGCTGCGCCTCGGCTTGGGCAATGCTCACGGCCCATTGGCTGGACTGTTGTGCTTGGCGCAACAGATCCACGCTGGCGACCATCGTTTTGGTGGGGATACAGCCGGTGTGCAGGCACACGCCGCCGGGCGGATTGGGATCCACGAGCGCCACCCGCAGCCCGTGATGTGCCGCGCGAATGGCGGACACATACCCACCGGGCCCAGCGCCAATGATGGCGAGGTCATAATGCGAATCACTCACGCGCGCAATCTAGCGACGAAGCGGCCGGAGGCAAACAAAGAATTTTTGGGGATGGGGTTCAAGTTGGTTTTTCGAAAGTTGCTGATGGATTATCGACTTTAGTTTTTGGGCGGGTTGAGGTAGCGTGCGGCTGTTTTCCGGTGCTGGGCGCCGGGGTATTGATGTCTGAATCCAAACTCAACGAGCGTGGCTCGAATGGTTCCAGTGACTCCAATGGTAACGGGGAGTTAAAGATTTATTTTCTGCCGAATTTGTTGACGGCTGGGAATTTGTTTTGTGGCTTTTTGGCGTTGACGATTATTGTGGGGGCGCCGAGTTTGTATGTGTTGGAGTCGCCGTACACGGAGTTGAGCGTGCAGTTTGATGCGGCGAAGCAGGCGATTTATTGGGCGTTGGAATTGATTTTATTGGCGTGTGTGTTTGATGTGCTGGATGGGCGGGTGGCTCGGCTCGGGGGGTATGATAGTCCATTCGGGCGGGAGTTTGATTCGCTGGCGGATGTGGTGTCCTTCGGGATTGTGCCGGCGTTTTTGGTGCATCGGGTGGTGTTGGGCGATGTGTTTCAAAAATCGCCGGAGGTGGGGTGGGGGATTGCGTCGATTTTTGTGATTTGCGGGGCGTTGCGGTTGGCGCGGTTTAATTGTTATGCGGCCATTGAGGATGACCGCAAGGCGCGGGGCGAGGTGGCGGGCAAGCATTCAAGCGAGTTTATGGGGTTCCCTATCCCGGCGGCGGCGGGGATGGTGGCGAGCATCACTTATTTTTTGATTTGGTTTGAGGATAAAGGGTTTACGCAGGGCGACTGGAAATTCGCGCTGCCGGTGTTGTTGCTATTTCTCTCGGCGATGATGGTGAGCAAGGTGGCTTATCCGACTTTCAAGAAAGTAAACCTGCGAGGGTCGCGTTCATTTTTCTTTATGGTGATCGCCGCGGTGGGCATCGGGCTGGTGGCGACGGTGGGGCGGAAGTACGCGCTGCCGATTGGCGCGCCGGTGATTTTCATTGTGTATCTCGTGTACGGCTTTGTGCGGCCGTGGATGCCGAATCGCACGCGGCGCGAGATTGAGGAGGATGTGCCGGAGGGAAACGGAGGGTGAACCGTGCTTTCGCCCCGCGCGGCAAAATTATTTTGAGGATTTGTTTGCTCCGGCGATAGCTTCGTCGATGCCGGTGGCTTGGAGGGTTTTAAGGTTTTCAAGCTCCGCCATGATTTCATCCAGATCGGCCCATGGCTGACGGAGTCCGGCGCTGAGCAGCGGCACGATGATTTGGGCGGCTTCGGGTTGCTTCGGAGATTCTGCAAAATAGTTAACACTCACGAATTTTTTTAGCGTTCCGGTTTGGGCTTCGGACCATTTCTCAAGCGGGCTGATAATTTTTCCATCGGTGATGCCCGCTTGTTTCAGGCTGGCCGCAAATTGTCCGGCGAGGGTTCGTTCTTTGTATAGAATGGTCGCTTTAACTTCATTGATCTCCGAGGGCAATCCTGCGCGGCGGCCTTCGAGCGAGTTAATGATAATTTCGGAATCCAGTTGGCGTCGGTGGCTGATAAACCAGTCGCTGCCGGCGGCCTGATTGCGGGTGTTTTGGCGGAGGCGGGCGGCGAAGGTCCGAAGCGCGGCGGCATCAGGTTCAGCGGGGTTGATCCGTTCGGAGATGTGCAGCACGTATCCGGCGATGTTGTCATTAAAGGAAACGCCGCTGGCGGTAGATTCGAGATAGCCGGTGAGGTTGCCTTTTTCCGGGTCAGCCTTGCTTTGTTGGCCTTGTTCAAAACTGAACAGGTCGTTTTGCAGGTTGGCGAGAGGCACAAAATCTTTCAGCAAATCAATATGGTTTGTGTCGGGTTCTACGTTTAGTGAAAAGGGCGGCAGGGTGACAACGCTTAGCCCGGCATTGGTAGCGGATTGAGTGAAAGTGTGACCTTCCTTAAGGCTGGCTGTAGCGGTGGCTTGGAATTTTTCGCCTGCTTCGCGCGCCAAACGGCGGGTTTCGGATTTCAGGAACCCTTCGTGGATTTCTTTTTGCTCATCCTTAGTGAGTTCGGCATATTTTCGTTGTTTGAGGGGAATGATCTCCTGCAGGCCGAGAATGTAAATGCTGTCGGGTACAGAGGGGTGGGGAGAATACACGGCACTCTCGAGGAGTTTGCCTGTCTTGAGAGAGGGAGCAAAGGCGGCCTCGATGAGGGTTGCGGGCAAATCTTCGGGTGGGGATTCGCGGCTGAAGGTTGCAGTGTGCACTTCCAGGCCGAACTGCTTGGCTGTTGCCCAGAGGTTGGTGGTGGCCCATGGTTTTTGTTTGAAAACAGCTTGAAGAATTTCCATTTTTTTTCTGTCCACCGCGGTTTTGGAGGCATTGAAAATTCGGTCACCCAATGGTGTTTTGCGCACTTCTTCCTCGGCGCGAGCGAGGAGGTTGGTGGCGTTGATGGGCAGTGCGGTGCCGTTGGTTTCGGTAATTCGGTTGGTGGTGGTGGTGTGCTGCTCGATGAGTTTTTGCACTTCATCATCAAATTTTAATTCCTTGCGGATGTCGCCTTCGAAATCTGCGAGGGTGAGTTTCACGTAGGCGATGGTGCGTTTTACGGGCACTTGGTATGTGTTGGCGTTTAGATTGAAATGGTTGGTGAACCCTTCAGCTTTTGTGATATCCGCGTAGTTGGTCGCGCTGGCGGTGTGGTTGGTGAGGGAGATGAACGCAGCTTCAACGGCGTACTTTCGGTTTTGTTGCGCGAGGGTTTCGGCCATATCTGCATCGGGCCAAAACCCGGCGCTGCGGGTCATCATTGCATTGAGTTGCAAGAGGGTTAGCCGGCTGCGTAGGTAATTTTCGAATTGCTCCTGCCCGATGCGGCCGGAAGTGATGAAGCCGCCTTTAGACAGTTGTTTCAGAAGTTGGTCGTATTGGTCGGCGTTGTATTCCTGCGCACCGTTGATGTTTTGCACCATGGAATTCCGTGCAGCGTTTATCGCGCTGTCGCTAATCATAATGCCCAGTTCTTGGGCCAGGCCCAACTGTCGCAGTCGAACCCGGGCGCGGTATTCCAAACTGTTGATGTCATTGTAGTTATCGCCATTGAGATCGATGTGACGTGAATTTCCTGCTATGCGACTGGCACTGGTGGTTGTCAGTACGTCCGGAGATTGCATCAATTGATAGGCCTCCTGAAAATTACCGCCGACCAATTGGATGGCTTCCTGTATGCGACCGGCTTGCGCAAGCGTTTGAACCAACGATTGTCGCTGGCGCAATTCAATGACTTCATTGAGAAGGACCTGGTTCCGCGCTTGTTCCACTGCGGCGGCATCAGCGGTGATCGTGCCACCGGTGTCAAAGGGGTCAAAACTGGGCGTGAAAAAGACGACAAAGCTGATGACGACCACAATAATGATCGCTATCCAGAGCGGCTGCGAGTGTTTACGAAAGGTTCCAAACATAGGCTTGTAAAATGAGACGCGAACGCATAGCGCACTGCCTCCGGTCGGTCAAACCAATTTCCACGCCAAATCGCTTTACAACCCGCCGTGCCAGTGCAAGGCTGCCGGTGCATCATGACACGGCAAACGGGTATCCTCATTATTTTTCTCACTGCGCTGCTGCTGGGCGGCTGCGCCCGCGCCGCGCTCACCAACCTCACGGTGGGCCAACAGCCGCGCGATGCCAATGGCCTTTATCGCGTGGAGATCATTTGGGAAGACAACGCTAATGGCGTGCGGCACGAGACGGTGCAGCCGGTGGTGCTGGTGGGCACCAATGTATTCCCCATGGCGCGCACCGCACTGGTTTCCAACCGCTGGGAGGCGCTCCTGCCCGTGGCAGGAGACGCGCTGGGCGTGGCCTATCGCATTCGCGTGGACTGGAAATTCAATGCCATCCCTGTTCCTGAGGCCAACAGCAAAATGTCCGAGGCGTTTGAGTTGATCATAAAAGACAAATGAGCCGGTCGATGCCAAACTGGATTTGTCGCGCCTTACGGGTGGCCGTAATTGTCACTCTTGCTTTTGGGTTGGGGCCGCGCTTGGTGTTAATGCAGTTGGTTGCTTGGAGTAAGATGACTTCAGTGAATCTCGAGGTCATGCCCTTGGATCAGGCACTTGAAAAAGCCATGAGTGGGAGGGATATATGTGACATCTGCCGGATTATTCAGCAAACCCAAAACCACCAGAATGGAGTGTCTGATGATGCTGTCTTGGTTGATAGTCTTAGTCCGTTGATCCCTTTATCCCCAATTGATGTTAGAATCCTCGATGTTTCCTGTGAGTCATCGTACTCCGTTATCGATCCGTGTTCGATTTTTATAATTGAACAACTCCCCCCCCCTTCGCCTCCGCCTCGATTGGTGGTTTAGCTTCCTTTTCCTTAAAACACGAAACCCGTCAAGTGCCTATGAGGCTCTCTACGGTTTATAGTAGTGGCCTGACATGGTGCTACTCAAAATATAAAAATCAAAGATATAAGATGAATAAAGAAAAAATAAAAGAAGCCCGTCAGGCGGCTTTTACTCTAATTGAACTTCTGGTGGTTATCGCAATTATTGGGATCTTAGCCTCCATGCTCCTGCCCGCCCTCGCGCGTGCTAAGGCCAAGGCTGCCCGCATCAAGTGCGTAAACAATCTTGCGCAGATTGGCAAAGCCTCTATTGGCTTTGCTCAGGACAACGGAGGTCGGATGCCTTGGCAATTGACCCCTCGTGGGATCATGAACCATTTTGGTCATCACACAATGCATTCCCGAATGACGGGTTGCATTATTGGGATGGCAGCCATGAAAAGTGAACTGCAGACGGCCAAGATAGTGACCTCTCCCTGTGATGCCACCCGCGAGGCTGCAAGTGAGGTTTGTCAGTCCAAATGGGCAAGCTATAACACAAAGGCTCAAGGCCATAACATGGAGTTGGCAAAGGCGATCAGCTATGGGTTTGTAGAGGGTGCTGACACTGTTCGCCCCGCCACCATCCTGGCCGTGACATTAAACGTGCATGGCGAGAACCTTGGGGTTGCTGATTGGTGTGGTGCGGATGAAGAGCCTCTGCATGCGAACGCTTTCACAGGGCTAAATAAAAGCCAAGGCCAGTTGGTATCAATGGATGGCAGCGCGCAGCAATCTACCGATGCAGACCTTGGAGTCAGCGGCAAGCTCGTTAAGGCGCACATTAATTCCAGAGGCGGAGTGACCCTGGGGCCTTCTAAAACTACGGTGTTTCGAAAATAGAGCACGGGCACCCTCACGGAGGCACCCTGTAAAGGGTGCCTTTTTTATGTCAATAACCCCAATAAATGCCTCTTGACCGCAGGTAGGCAAATGCTGTCTTTGGGGGAACAGTCTTTTACCTAAGGAATGAAAGCCAAAGTCATTATCACCCCCAAGCGTGCGGTGCTCGATCCGCAGGGCAAAACCGTGCAGTCCGCTCTCGAGCATATGGGCTGTGCCGGTGTGGGCGACGTGCGCATCGGTAAATACATCGAGATCGAAATGGACGGCGACCGTGAAACGGTCGAAGCCAAGCTCAGCGAATACGCCGATAAATTTCTCGCCAATCCGAACATCGAAGACTACCGGCTCGTTTTCGAGGACTGATGAAGTTCGCCGTCCTCCAGTTCCCCGGCTCCAATTGCGATCAGGATTGCGTGCACGTGCTACGCTCAGTGTTCGGCCGCCCCACGGAGTTGCTGTGGCACAAGGAATACTCGGTGGGCGATGCCGATGCGGTTTTCATCCCGGGCGGTTTCAGCTACGGCGATTATCTTCGCACCGGCTCCATCGCGCGCTTCAGCCCCGTGATGGGTGCGGTCAAGGAATTTGCCGACAACGGCGGCTTTGTATTCGGCATCTGCAATGGATTCCAAATCCTCTGCGAAGCGGGAATGCTTCCCGGTGCGCTCATTCGCAATCGCTCGCTGCAATTTCGCTGCGAACACGTTTACCTCCAAACCGCCACGCACGATTCCCCCTTCACCGGCCAAATCCCCGAAGGCAAAAATCTCCGCATCCCGATCGCCCACGGCGAAGGCAATTATTTTTGTGACGACGAAACGTTGCAGTCCCTCGAGGACAACGGCCAAATTCTGTTCCAATATATCGACGCTGAAGGCGACCTCACCGATCACGCCAACCCCAACGGATCTCGCGCCAACATCGCCGGCATCTGCAACGAGAAACGCAACGTCGGCGGAATGATGCCCCACCCCGAACGCGCCTCCGAAGCCGTCCTCGGCGGCGACGATGGCCGGCTTATTTTCCAAAGCCTCATCGCCACCCTGAAAACCCAACCCCCCCTCGCCTGATGCCCTCCGATCCCGCCATTACGCCGGAGTTGGTTGCCGAGCACAACCTCACGCCGGAGGAGTATGAGGGCATTTTGGAATTACTCGGGAGGGAGCCGAACTACACCGAACTGGGCATCTTCAGCGTAATGTGGAGCGAGCATTGCTCGTATAAAAACACGCGCGCTTTATTAAAGGGGTTTCCAACACAATCGCCACGCGTGCTCGTGGCGGCGGGTGAGGAGAATGCCGGCATTCTCGATATCGGCGATGGGCTCGCTATTTCATTTAAAATCGAAAGCCACAATCATCCCAGCGCCGTGGAGCCCTTCCAAGGCGCGGCCACTGGCGTGGGCGGCATCATTCGCGATATTTTCACAATGGGCGCGCGGCCGGTTTGCGCCATGAATTCGCTGCGCTTTGGCGAGCTGAGCAATCCCAATGTGCGGCGGCTCTTTCGCGGCGTGGTCAGCGGCATCGCGCATTATGGAAATTGCTTTGGCATTCCGACGGTGGGCGGCGAAGTTTATTTTGATAAAAGTTACGAAGGCAATCCGCTCGTGAATGCGTTTGCGTTGGGCGTGTTGCGGCACGACCAAATTGCGCGCGGTGCGGCAAAGGGTGTTGGCAATCCTGTTTTTTATGTCGGCCCCGCCACCGGTCGCGATGGGCTCGCGGGCGCGGCGTTTGCCTCACAGGATCTCACGGAGGAATCGGCCGAGCACCAGCGTGGCGCGGTGCAAGTGGGCGATCCGTTTATGGAAAAGCTCTGCATGGAGGCTTGCCTCGAATTGCTGGCCACCGGCGCGGTGACGGGTATTCAAGATATGGGCGCGGCGGGACTCACGTGTTCCACTTGCGAAACAGCGGCCCGCGGCGGCACCGGCATTGAGATTGATTTGGCGAAGGTGCCGCAGCGCAGCTCGGATATGACGCCGTATGAGATTTTGTTGAGCGAATCACAGGAGCGGATGCTCATCATTGTCGAGCAAGGCCGCGAGGAGGAGGTGAAACGCATCTTCGACAAATGGGATTTGCCGTGGGCCGAAATTGGCAACGTGACGGGCACCGGCCAAATGGTCGTAAAAAATCACGGCGAAATGGTCGTCGACCTCCCCGCCAGCAAGCTCGCCGATGATGCCCCTGTTTATCATCGTGAAGCCACGGAGCCCAAGTACCTTGCCGCCGTGCGCGCCTTCACGCTGGAAGGCATCGACGATTTGGACGACCCCACCGCCGCGCTCGGCAAGCTGCTCAAGTGGCCGACCATCGCCTCCAAGAATTGGGTGTACCGTCAGTACGACCATATGGTGCGCGCCAACACGATGGTTAATCCCGGCAGCGACGCGGCCGTCATTCGCATCAAGGCCGACAGCATTCCGGGCGATGGCAATGGCGCCTTCCCCGAAAAGATCCTCGCCCTCGCGGTCGATTGCAATGCCACGCACGTTTATCTCGATCCATTCGAGGGCGCGAAAGCGGCGGTCGCCGAGTGCGCGCGCAACCTCGCGTGTAGCGGCGCCACCCCGATTGGCTCCACGGATAATCTAAACTTTGGCAATCCGCACAATCCTGAGTTGTTTTGGCAACTCAAAGAATCCGTGCGTGGCTTGGCCGAAGGCTGCGCGGCATTTGATGCGCCGGTTACCGGCGGTAACGTCAGCCTCTACAACCAAAACCCCGAAGGCGCCATCGACCCCACGCCCACGATGGCGATGGTGGGCCTCATCGAAGACGCGGCCCACGTGACGACGCAGTGGTTCAAAGACGAAGGCGACGCAATCATTTTATTGGGTGAGCCGCTGGACGCGGAGGACGCGCTCCACGGCCTCGGCGGTTCGGCGTTTTTGCAGGTATTGCACAAGCAAAAAACCGGCACGCCGTCGCGCTGCAATCTGGAAACCGAACGCACCCTCGGCACCACGCTGCTGGGCCTCATCCAAAGTGGCCTCGTCAAAGGCGCGCACGATTGCGCCGAGGGCGGTCTTGCAGTGGCGTTGGCGGAATGTTGTTTCTCTGAACTGGAAGGCCGCAACACACCGCGCTTCATCGGCGCGGAAATTGATTTGATCAAACTGAAAAGCGAACGCCTTGACGCGCTGTTGTTTGGCGAAACCCTCGGGCGCATTGTCATCACCACTTCGGAGCTGGACTCCGTGAAAGCCATCGAGCGCACCAAATTGATGGGCGTGCCCGCGCGTCGCATCGGCACGGTGGGCGAGGTTAAAGGCGCGGCATTGAAAATTAAGTCGACGACTGGCGAGTGGTCGTGGGAGGTTGCCCGTTTGCACGACCTTTGGTGGAACTCAATCGACAACGCAATGGCCTAGCAGATAAACGCGGGATGAACGACGAACAGGATTACCCCAAACATTACTGCGGCGTTTTCGGCGTGCACGGCCATCCCAAGGCCGCCGAGCTAACGTACTACGGGCTGTACGCGCTGCAGCATCGCGGGCAGGAAAGCGCCGGCATCGTTTCCTACGACGGCACGCAGTTTCGCGAGCACAAAGGCATGGGCCTTGTGCCTCAGGTTTTTAAAGGCAATGTGCTGCACGATTTGGTGGGGCACACCGCCATTGGCCACGCGCGCTATTCCACCACCGGCAGTTCCAATATCGGCAACGCGCAGCCGCTCACGGTGGATTGTTCGCGCGGTCAAATTTCCATCGCCCACAACGGCAACCTCACCAACGCCGCTGTCCTGCGCGAGGAACTTGAAGAGGGCGGCTCCATTTTTCAAACCACGGTCGACAGCGAAATCGTTTTACACTGGCTTGCCCGGCCCACCAGCAACGGCGAGAACATACTCGTCAGCACCATCCGCAAACTTGAGGGTGCGTACTCGCTCATCATCCTCACCGAAAACGAAATGATCGGCGTGCGCGATCCGCACGGCTTCCGCCCGCTGTGCATCGGCCAGCTCGCAAGTGGCGCGTACGTGCTCAGTAGCGAAACCTGCGCGTTGGATTTGATTGAGGCAAAGTTCGTGCGCGACGTAGAGCCGGGCGAGATTGTCATTATCAATGACGACGGGCTGCGCAGCATCCAAGCCTTCCCCGAACAGGAGAAGCGATCATTTTGTATTTTCGAGTACGTCTACTTTTCGCGGCCGGACAGCAATCTCGACGGGCGCAATGTTTATAAAGTGCGCGTGGATATGGGACGCGAGTTGGCTCGCGAAAATCCCATCGAAGCCGACATCGTCGTGCCCATTCCCGACAGCGGCAACTGCGCCGCGCTGGGTTACGCGCTGGAAAGCGGCATCCCCTTTGAGATGGCCTTCGTCCGCAACCACTACGTCGGCCGTAGCTTTCTGCAACCGAGCCAGCTCATTCGTGATTTTAATGTGCGCGTGAAGCTCAATCTCATCACTGATTTGGTGAAGGACAAACGCGTCATCATCGTGGATGATTCGATCGTGCGCGGCACCACTTGCCAAAAGCGCGTGAACAGCCTTAAAGAAGCCGGTGCCAAAGAAGTGCACGTGCTTGTGAGTTGTCCACCGCACAAAAATCCGTGCGTGTACGGCATTGATTTTCCTGATCGCAGCAAACTCATGGCGGCCAACAATACCATTAATGAGATTTGCACTTATCTCAATGCCGACTCGCTGAATTATCTTTCGCAAGAAGGCATGGTGCGGGCCACGGGGAAACCGAAGGAATCGTTTTGTATGGCGTGTTACGATGGGAATTATCCAGTGAAATACGATCCCGCCGTGGATAAGCACATCATGGAACGCCAGCGCGATCGCGCCAAGAGCCTCGTGGCGGAAGATACGCAGCCCAAACTTTTGTGATTTTGTAAATGGCTAAGACCGCATACGCACAAGCCGGCGTGGACCTCGCGCTGGGCAATCAAGTGAAGGCCGGATTGTCGCGGTTGCTCAAATCCGCATCGCGTCCCGAAGTGCTCGGCAAGGTCGGCGGCTTCGGCGGGCTCTTCGCGCTCAAGCCGGGCAAGTACAAAAACCCCGTGCTCGTGTCCAGCGTCGACGGCGTGGGCACCAAGCTCAAGGTCGCCTTCGCGATGAAGCGCCATCACACCATCGGGCAGGATCTCGTGAACCATTGCGTGGACGACATCGCGGTGCTCGGCGCGGAGCCATTATTTTTTCTGGATTACCTCGGCACCGGTGTGTTGGAGCCGAATGTGTTCGAGCAAATTATCGCCGGCTTCGCGCTCGGTTGCGCGGAAAACAACTGCGCCCTCATCGGCGGCGAGACGGCGCAGATGTCCACGTTCTACAAAAAAGGCGAGTACGATGTCAGCGGCACCATCGTCGGTGTGGTCGAGAAATCCGCAATGCTCGACGGACGCGGCATCAAGCCCGGCGACGCCGTGATCGGCCTCGCCAGCAGCGGCCTGCACACCAACGGCTACTCGCTCGCGCGCCAAGTATTTTTTGGAAAAATGAAACTCAAGCCCCGCACGCGCGTGCCCGAGCTCGGCTGCAGCGTGGGCGATGAGCTGCTGAAAATCCACGTAAGCTACGGCCCGCTCGTGCAGGCGTTGCTGAAAAGTTTCAACCAACCCCGCCGCGCCCGTGCCATCAAAGGCCTCGCGCACATCACCGGCGGCGGCTTCATCGACAACATCCCGCGCGTGCTCCCCAAAAACTGCGGCGTTACCATCCGCCAAGGCACGTGGCCCGTGCTGCCGGTTTTCGAACTCATCCAAAAACACGGCAAAGTCTCCACCGCCGAGATGCATCAGGTTTTCAATATGGGCATCGGAATGACCGCCATTGTCAGCGGCCCCAAAGCCGACGGCATCCTCCGTAGCATTCGCCGCCGAGGCCACGCCGCGTGGATCATCGGCGACGTGACAAAAGGGCGCGGCAAAGTTAAGTTGGCACAATGAACATTCTCCTCATCGGCGGCGGCGGGCGGGAGCACGCTTTGGCTTGGAAGTTGGCGCAGAGCAACCGTGTGAAACGGCTGTGGGTGGCGCCGGGGAATGGCGGCATTGCGGGGGAGGTCACCGCGAGCGGAGAGCCGGTGGAGTGCGTGCCAGTGAGCGCGGAAGATTTGGAGGCGCTTTTGGATTTCGCGCAGGCGCATCAGCCGGATCTCACGGTGGTGGGGCCGGATAATCCATTGGCGGCGGGCATTGTGGATTTGTTTGAGGAAAATAATCTGCGCATTTGGGGGCCCAACGCGAAGGCGGCACAGTTTGAATCCTCAAAAGTGTTCGCGCAGGATTTTATGGCGCGGCACAGCATTCCCACCGCGCGCGCGGGAACGTTCAACTTTCCCACCGCCGCCAAGGCTTTCGCGGGCGAGTTGAATGGGCGTTGCGTGGTGAAGGCGGATGGGTTGGCACTCGGCAAGGGGGTTTTGATTTGCGAAACACTGGAGGAAGCGGAAGCGGCGATTGACTCGGTGATGGTCGATCAACAATTCGGGGAGGCGGGCAATCAAGTGGTGATTCAGGAATTTCTTGAAGGCACTGAAATTTCGCTGCACGTGATGTGCGATGGGCGCACCACGATTTTGTTTCCCACTTCGCAGGATCACAAGCGCGCGCTGGACGGTGATCGCGGCCTCAACACCGGCGGCATGGGCACCTTTTCGCCCGCGCCGTTTTTAAGCGATGAGGATTTGGCGCGAGCCGCGAAGGCCATCATCGACCCGTGGCTGTTGGGGTGTCAGGTGGAGGGAATTGATTTTCGCGGCATGCTGTATCCCGGCCTGATGTTGACCGCCGATGGCCCGAAGGTACTGGAGTTCAATGCGCGTTGGGGCGATCCGGAAACGCAGGTTTACCTGATGCGATTGGAAACGGACCTCGTGGATTTGTTTGAAGCGAGCATCGACCGCCGCCTCGCTGAGATGGACGTACACTGGAACGATCAAGCCGCCGTGTGCGTGGTGATGGCTTCGGGCGGTTATCCCGAAAGCTACGCCAAAGGCAAACTTATCACTGGCATCGCGGATGTTGATGCGATGGAAGGCGTGAAAATCTTCCACGCCGGCACAAAATACGAAGGCGAAAACCTCGTCACCAGCGGCGGCCGCGTGCTGGGCGTTACGGCGCTGGGCGACACATTAGCCGCTGCCCGCGACCGCGCCTACGCGGCTGTGGATAAAATAAAGTTTGAAGGCGCGCACGTTCGCGGGGATATTGCCGCGAAGGCGTTGCAGGATTAGCCGGCAGCGTCCACTTAATCGGGAATGAAAAAAATTCTCTTTGTCTGCACGGGCAACATCTGCCGTAGCCCGATGGCCGAAGGCTTTTTCTGCGAACTCAATAAAGAGCAAAGCGGGTTTGAAGCACTGTCGGCGGGCCTGGGCGCGATCGATGGCGCGTCGCCCAGCGTGCACTCGGTCACGGCGATGCAGGAATTGGGCATCGATATCACTGACCAGCGCAGCGCGCAGATCACGCCGGAAATGGTTGCTGAATCCGATTATATTTTCGGCCTCGCCAGCGGGCACGTGGACAATCTCATTCGGTTTTTCCCGCAAGCCCGCGAGCGGATTTTTCTGCTGCGCGAGTTTGTGGAGGCATTGCCCGCCGACCGCAAGGACATCGCCGATCCCATTGGGGGCGACCTCGCAATTTACAAAGTCTGCCGCAATCAAATCAAGGAGGGCATCGAAGCGCTCATTCCGTTTGTGAACCAAACTTCAATGACACAATCATCAGAAAAAAATAACACCCTCGCCATCGGCGCGGATCACGGTGGGTTTGCACTCAAGGAAACCTTGCGCGCGCATCTCGAAACCCAAGGCATCACCGTGCAGGATTACGGCCCCGCCAGCGATGACTCCTGCGATTATCCGGACTTCGCCCAAGCCGTGGCTCGCAGCGTGGCCAGCGGGCAACACGCTCTCGGCGTGCTTATTTGCAAATCCGGCGTGGGGATGAGCATGGCCGCCAATAAAGTGGCCGGTGTGCGCGCGGCGTTGATTGACGAGCCGGGTACGGCAGTGCTCGCGCGCCAGCACAACGATGCGAATGTGCTTTGCTTGTCCGCAAACAAAACCGGTGGGGAAGCGGCCAAAGATATTTTGGAATCGTTTCTGGCCACGGATTTCGATGGCGGCCGCCACGCGCGGCGCGTTGAAAAACTGGAGCCCGATCATCGTGTGGAAGTGGTGGATCCCGATGTGGACGAGGTGCTTCGCCACGAGAAACAGCGCCAACAGGAAAATATCGAGCTGATCGCCAGCGAGAATTTCACCAGCCCCGCCGTGATGGAAGCGCAGGGCTCCACGCTCACGAATAAATACGCTGAGGGCTATCCCGGCAAACGGTGGTACGGCGGCTGTGAACACGTGGACGTCGTGGAAAAGCTGGCCATCGAGCGTGCTAAAAAAGTTTTTGGCGTGGAATATGTAAACGTGCAGCCGCATTCCGGCAGTGGCGCGAATATGGCCGTGTACTTCGCAGTGCTCAAGCCGGGCGATAAAATGCTTACGATGGACCTCAGCCACGGCGGCCATCTCACACACGGCAATGCGGCTAACTTTTCCGGCAAGTTTTTCGAGATCGTCCATTACGGCGTGCGCAAGGAGGACGAGCGGATTGATTACGATCAACTCGCCAAAATGGCGATGGAGCACAAACCGAAAATGATCACCGTGGGCGCGAGTGCCTATCCGCGCCTCATCGATTTCCAGCGGATGGGCGAGATTGCCAAGGCGAGCGGCGCGATGTTGCTGGCGGACATCGCCCACATCGCCGGGCTTGTGGCCGCCGGATGCCATCCCAGCCCCGTGCCGCACGCGGATTTTGTCACCACCACTACCCACAAGACTTTGCGCGGCCCGCGCGGCGGCCTCATTATGGCGCGCGAGAAATACGCCAAAACCCTCAACAGCAATGTGTTCCCCGGCATCCAAGGCGGGCCGCTGATGCATGTGATTGCCGCCAAGGCAGTGTGTTTGAAAGAGGCCCTTGCGCCGGAGTTCAAGGAATACCAACAGCAAGTTATTTTGAACGCCAAGGCATTGGCCGATGGTATGGAACGGAATGGCTATCGATTGGTGAGCGGCGGCACGGATAATCATCTGCTGTTGGTGGACGTGCAAAGCAAGGGGCTCACCGGCAAGGAATGTCAGGAAGCGCTCGACACCGCTGGCATTACGGTAAACAAAAACACGATTCCGTTTGAGACGCTATCGCCGTTCAAAGCCAGCGGCGTGCGGCTGGGCACGCCGGCGATGACCACCCGCGGGATGCGCGAGGAGGAGATGGAGGCGATTGCGGATATGATTGCCGAGGTTTTGGCGGATGTAAAAAATGTTGACGCCGCCCGCAAAGTCCGCCAGCGTGTCCGGGAACTGACCACGCGTTTCCCGCTTCCATACTGATTTGCCGGGCGATTGCCCAGTTCCACATTCCCCGAATTTCCAGCCACGGCTGGGTGCACATTGCGCGGGGCAAAAAATTTAACCCACACAACGACACACGACATGCCCAGACCCGCAAATAAATCCGCAAACAAAAACCCCCAACGCCGCCCTTCCAAACGCGGCCCTCGCAAGCGCGGGGGCAGCAATGTTCCGGATGGACTGCCTCGCGATGTGGAAGAACACGGCGAAGACCTCGCCGCGCTTGAGGAAGCCAATGGCGAAGAAATTCGGATGGGCGATCTCCAGCAAAAAGACATCGCCGAGCTGAATATAATGGCCAAGGATATGGAGGTGGAAAACTTTGGCACGATGCGCAAGCACGAGGTCATTTCCCAAATCCTGCGCAAACACGCCGAGGATCGCGGCGTGCTCATCGCCGAGGGAGTGCTGGAAATTCTGCCCGAAGGCTTCGGGTTCCTGCGCTCGCCTTATTATAATTACCTGCCGTGTCCGGAGGATGTGTACGTGTCGCCTTCGCAGATTCGGCGTTTTGATTTGCAAACCGGCGACCAAATCCAAGGTCGCATTCGGCCGCCGAAAGAGAAGGAGAAATTTTTCGCGTTACTCAAGGTGGACGCCGTGGGCGATGAGGATCCGGAAATTGCTAAAGACAAAACGCATTTCGACAACCTCACGCCGTTGTTTCCCGACGAGCGTTTCCTGCTCGAAACCGATCCGGACGAACTTTCCACGCGCGTAATGGATATCGTGTGCCCCATCGGCAAAGGCAGCCGCGGCGTCATCGTCGCCCCGCCGCGCACTGGAAAAACCGTGTTAATGCAAAAGCTCGCCAATTCGTTGCTCAAAAACAACCCTGAGGCGTTTCTGATTATTTTGCTCATCGACGAGCGGCCCGAGGAAGTCACCGATATGGAGCGCACGTGTATCGGCGCGGAAGTCATTAGCTCCACGTTTGACGAACCGCCCGAGCGCCACGTGCAAGTTGCCGAGATGGTGATCGAAAAAGCCCGCCGAATGGTGGAGCACAAAAAGGACGTCATCATCCTGCTCGATTCCATCACCCGCCTCGCCCGCGCCTACAACACCGTGCAGCCGCACAGTGGTAAAATCCTCTCCGGCGGCGTGGATGCCAACGCGCTACACAAGCCCAAGCGATTCTTTGGTGCCGCGCGAAACATCGAGGAAGGCGGATCCCTCACCATCATGGCCACGGCGTTGGTGGACACGGGCAGCCGTATGGATGAGGTCATCTTTGAGGAATTCAAAGGCACCGGCAATATGGAAGTGCACCTCGACCGCGGGCTGGTTGATCGTCGCATTTTCCCATCCATTAACATCGCGATGAGCGGCACGCGAAAGGAAGAATTGCTTTATCATCCGGACGAATTCCCCAAAGTCGCCCTGCTGCGACGCGCCCTCACCGATGTGCCCGCCGTGGAAGCGATGGAGTTGTTGCTCGGCAAATTGCGCCAAACGCCCAACAATATTGCGTTCTTGATGACTCTCGACCTCAAGTAGGCGAATGAATGACCTGACACGCCGATGCGTCCCACCAATGCAATGATACCGTTCCCCAGAATTTTATGCCTCGGCCTGTTGACCAGCGTCGGTTTTTTGGGCTGCGAAAAGGCTAAACAAATCAAAGTTTACACAATTCCGACTGAGCCCGCGCCGCCGGCAAGCTGGGGTTTTGCTTCACCCTCCGGGCCGGAAAAAGCCCGTTTTACCATCACCGATACCAACGGGACTGCCAGTGTCACTATGACGGTGTTGCAGGGAGATGGCGGTGGTTTATTGGGAAATGTGAACCGCTGGCGCGGTCAGATGGGCCTGGAGAAACTGGGAGAGAAAACTCTG
>JAPKDK010000231.1 GCA_028872645.1 Verrucomicrobiota bacterium | reverse complement strand
ACTTGTACTGCGCCGTGGAGGGCCTCGATGATTTCCACGCCTTGCGGATCGTTGGCGATGGTCTTGTTGCGGCGGGGGGCGGTCTTGTTGGTTTTCTCCCCGCTGGCGGTGATGATTTTCATATCAATGCGCGCGGCCCAGTATTTGCTGGGAGTGTAATCAAAGAGTTTGTGGAACCGCATTGAATGAGTGACGAGCCATTGCTTGCCGCCGCTTTGGTAGGTGAACATATCGAGCGGGCGATTGCCGGAGCCCAGCTCGAGCACGCTGGTGCCTTTCACTTGCGCGCCGTCCTTGAGATTGGTGAGCGGGAATTTCGCAATCGGCGTGCAGGCAAATGAGCCAACGAGGTAAGGCTTGCCGGCTTCCTGAGTGAGGATGAAACTTTGGATGGGCGCTTTGGTTTCCCAACGGCCATGTGCCACGTGGTAGGTGTCTGTGCTGTAAATATTGGCCGTGCTGCCGTGTTCGATCGGGGTGGGGATGGAGAATATTTTGCTGCGAAAAGCATCGTTGCTTTGGCCGGCGGCGAGCACGCGATTGCCCGCGAGAGCAATGGCGCTAATGCGTGAGATGCGGAGTTTATCGGCGAGCTTTACGCGCACCCAATTGAGCTTGGCGGTGTTGAGCGCGGCGAGCTCGCCGGTGGCATCGAGGGTGAGGATGGCGCTGATGCCGTCACTGCGGCGCACGCTAATATAAACAGTGCCCGTCTCGGGATTGGCTTTGAGATCGTTGATCGTCACTTTGTCGGCGGTAGTGCCCAGGGCACCGGCCACTTTGGCTCCGAGGTTGGCGATGGGTTTTACTGCGGCAAATTTACCGGTGTGGCGGGTATCGATGGCGACGAGCGAGCCGCCACTTTCAGCGACAATCAACAGCCCATATTGACCAGTAAACATATTACCCACGCCGTTGAATTTAAGCCCGCCCTTTTGCGCATTCTTTAAAAACGTAGCGGTAGCGTTGGGTGTGCCCTGAGAGCCCTCAGCAAATACGTTGGCGGTGAGGGTGAGGGCAATGAGGGAAGCAAGAATGATCTTCATGGGCGAAATCGTAGCAGTGGGGGCGCGGCTGGCAATGCTAGATTTATATTTTTTTGGGTTGCACTTTGCAATGGGCTACGACGAAGCAATTCGATGATGAGCTCACAATTTACAGATTTCAATTCCTGATTGTTGTTACCGTGAAATAATTTTGTTTCGAACCACAAATACAGAACTGTTCCTGTGTTGTTACCGGAGGGTTGGTGCGGTTGGAAAAATCTTGCAGGGCACTTTCACCTTGCGCGCTGGCGGATGAGTGCTAGGTTGCCAAGTGTCTCGAGAATGAGGCGGTTTTGACATGAAACGCCAATATAAAGCTCTATTGATTTTGCTGCCTTTTCTTGTGGTGGGCGGCCTTCAGCTTTGGCGCGCCACGCAGCCGGCGCCGGCTCTGGTTCTGGAGGAGGCGGCTAAGCGCCCAATTCTTTCCCTACCCGAACGGAAAATCGCCAAGCGGTTTCGCCATGTGAAGCTGCATTCCGACGCGTTGCAGGATGTGCGCAAAGGGGGCAGAATTATTGAGTTGGAATTGTTTCCCGGCGAGACGGTTCGGATTCGCTTGGAGGATTCTGAATACACCAGCGGCAACAGCACGGAAGTAATGGGTGAGGTGGTCGGCGTGCCCCGGAGCTTGGCGGTATTTGTGACGGTTGACGATGCGTTGGCCGGTACGGTGGAGTTGCCCGATGGTCGGCAGTTTTTGGTGAACTACGCCGGTAACGGCGAACACTCGGTGGTGGAGCTGGATCCGCTGGCGATGCAAACGCCTCATGCGTTGCAGGAACATTTTGCCGCCAAGCCGGTGGAAGTGGCACCCGATGCTGACGCTGCGATCATGCCTGCGTTGCAATGGGGGGTGACCAAGCAAGTGAACGGGTTTTCGGCGTTCACGCATGTGCTCACCCGCACCAACCCTTGGCCTACTCAAGTATTGCAGGGAGTGGTGAACTGGGGCCCGCCGATTATCAGCATTATGATTCTCTACACACCTGAGGCCAAGAGTCAGAGCACCGGTCTGTTGGGAATCGAGACACGCGCGCGGCTTAGCGTGGCGCAAGTGAATGCCGCGTTCCGGCGCAGTGGCATCACCGCCAAACTCGTGCTCGCCCATCTCGGCCCAATTAATTATCGCAGCTCGGGCAATCTAGTGACAGATCTCAAGGCGCTTACTTATGGAACAACCTTGGATTTGTATAATGCCCATCTGATGCGGCAGCAATACCGGGCGGATCTTATGTCCCTGTTTGTGGGTGCGAGTCCGGGCGAATTATTCCACGGCACAGGCTGGATGATTACCAGCTTCAACCCCGCGCCAAGCTACGGAATGACCGTGATGGAAGGCGTGTACGCACCCACGTCGGTTTTTGCACATGAGATCGGCCACAACCTCGGCTGCCAACATGCCACCAATGATATTGGCAGCTGGATTAATGGAGCGTTCACTAATTCAAACGGCATGCGGTTTAATGTGACTGTGAATGGTCGGAATTATCCAATGCGCACTATCATGGCATATGGTGTCGGACCGCGTTTGGGATATTTTTCCAATCCCAACATCAATGTTTGGGGATCTCCCACCGGCAATACCAATTCCGCCAACAACGCTTGGACCATTCAGCAGACCGCGCCGATGGTGGGGAATTATTTCACCCAAATCATCCAAGCCAAGAAGTTGATAACCAATGCTGTATCGCAAAGCGCGATCCCCATCAACAGGGCTATCGTTCGCGGGCCCGTAGGCGGGTTCAACGGTAATTAGCCGTTATTTCCGTTTTCCAATGCACCACAAATGTTTGTGGGTGCGCAGGAAAAACTGCCCTTCCGATGCCGCCAGCGAGCTGTTCGTCAGCGTGCCGTCCAGTGGGTTGAAGCCGATCAATTCAAACTTCGGCTTGGCGCGGAGGACGATCGTTTCGCCGGATTGATTGGGGATGAAGATTTTGTCTCCAGCCAACAGCATTGAGCTCCATGATTCCTGCTTGGGACCGCGGCCGCGCACCCGCTCGGAGAATTTCACTTTGCCGGTCTTTAATTCGAGGCACTCCATAATCCCATTGGTGTTGAGTACGTAGACGTGGCCTTGATGCACCACGCCGGAGCCGAGGCGATTTGGGGTGCGTTCGGTGCGCCAAAGAGTTTTTGGGGTCATGTCGCCTTTGCCGCCGGCGGCCACGGCTACGGTGGTGCCAAAAAAACCGCCCATGCCCACGACCACGCCATCGCCCGAGATGGGCGAAGAGTAAATGAGCGGATTGAGCCCGCCGCATTGCCAAAGGAGTTTTCCGGTGCGCGGTTGTATGCCGGCGAGGTGACCGGGATAGCTCATCACCAAAGCCTCGCGGTTGGCGGTCTTGACGAGGATAGGAGTGCTGAAGCTGCAAATCCATTCGCGGCTTTTGTTTCCGCGAAAGCCATCGGTGCGCCCTTGAATGTTCACTGCGGGGTCGTTGAATATCCAAACCGTCTTGCCCGTGCGCTTGTTCAGCGCCAGCAAATGTCCCTTGGGATCCGGGCCGCGATAAATGTAAACGAGATTGCCGTGGATGACGGGCGAGGCGGCGGAGCCCCATTCGAAACTGATTTTTCCAAGGTCGCGTTTCCACAATTCTTTTCCGTTGAAATTATAACACACCGCGCCGGCCGAGCCGTGCACAGCGATGATCCGCTCGCCATCAGTTGCGGGTGATTCGCTGCAATGGGGATTGGAGCGATGGGATTCCTCGCGCTCGGCGTATTTCACGGTGCGCTGCCAGAGCAGTTTGCCGTCGAGCCGATCGAAACAGAGCAGGGCGCGTTCCTGTTTTTCTTCCAGTGATTGAGTAATAAAAATCTTTTCGCCCCAAACAATCGGCGTGGAATTCCCGCGAGCGGGCAGGGGGATTTTCCACGCGATGTTATTCGTGGCACTCCACTGCGTGGGAAGATTTTTTTCATAGCTGATGCCGAGGCCGTTGGCGCCGCGCCACATCGGCCAGTTTTCTGCCTGTAAAGCGGCAGTGAGTAGGAGTGTGAAAAAAAGGAGGCGCATGAGTGTTGGGTGGACGACTTATTCTTGACGAAAATTCAAGTCAATCCTCATGGTGTGGCTGTGAGCCGAGAAACGGATACTCAGCAAATTATCGCAGCGGTGGAGGCAGCGGAGCGTCGCACCAGCGCGGAATTCGTGGTGGCCTTGGAGCCGCGCTGTGGAACGTATCGCGATCTTGATTTGCATTTTGCATCCGGCATCACATTTCTCGCGTTGCTGTATGCGCTCTTCAATCCATGGACTCCTCATAGTTTTGACTGGCTGCCGCTCAACCTCGCGATGGTATTCGGCTTTGCGTGGTTGTTTAGTGCGCAAATACCAATTGTCCGCCGCATGGTGGCCGGCCCCGCGCGCCAAAAAAGACAGGTGGAGGAGGCGGCGCAATTGCTGTTTCATCAGCAAGGCGTTTCCCAAACCCGCGGGCGCACGGGCATTGTGGTGTTGCTCTCACAAACCGAACGTCGCGTGGCGGTTATCGCCGATAGCGGCGTGATCAAGGCGGTGGACAAGGACAAATGGGCCGCGTTGCAATTATCTTTTCAACCCCTTGCCCAAAGCGATGAATTGGCCGCCGCGGCCGCGCAAGTGGTGGAGCAGTTGGGCGAATTTCTGGCCGAATCTTTGCCGGTGGCGGAAGATGACATCGACGAACTTTCCAACGTACCCCGTATTCACTGATGAACCATT
>JAPKDK010000230.1 GCA_028872645.1 Verrucomicrobiota bacterium | reverse complement strand
CCGGCGAGCATTTGCCCGTCGTGTTTCAAGCCCACTTCGTTATTGCCCAAACGAAAATGATACGTGCGGCCGACTTCCACGCGGATGGGTACCACGGAATCGACGTAACGGCCTTGTTGCACGCGTTCATTGCCGAGGATGGGTTGGTCTCCGTAATTGAGAAACACGAGGTCGGCAAAAACCATCGCGCCGATGATGAGCAGATAACTGCCGGCCAACACGCCGAGGCCAATGAGGAACGGCTTGTCGGATGCGACGCGGTATTTGGACTTCGCGGGCTCGCTCATTCGGCACCGGCCTCCCAGCTGAAGCCGAGCTGCTCGAAGCGGCGGCGCGAGGCGTCCGAGGTGACGTGGTGCATTAGCCGTTGCGCGAGCTGCGGGGAGGCGGTGTCCTTACGAGCGGCGATGTTTTGCACGGCGATGGCGCGCGCGGGATTGAGGGGCACGGCGTCGAATTTATTTTTGAGATGCTGAATATTGGCCTCGTACACGAGTACAACGTCGAGCTTGCCACCGGCTTCCATTGACTGAATGAGCGTGTGAGCGGTGTCGGCCTTCACGGGAATGTTTTTTGCGACGGCTTCCCACTGGCCCGTTTCGCGAATCAAATCTTCACTGAGCTTGCCCAGCGTGCTCGCCTTGGGTTCGGTGACGCCCACGCGCAAGCCACGCTGCGCGAGGTCGGCAAGCGTCCGCAAATTTTTTGGATTCCCCTTGGCGACGAGCATCACGATGCGGGTGCTGGAAATTTTTAGGTCCGGCCCGAATGGATTCCCCATTTTACTTTGTGCCATATCGAGGTAGGTGGCATCGCAGGTCATAAACAAATCCGGCAGGCCCTTGTCGCCGGTTTGCATTTTGCCGACGAGCGTGCCGCAACCGGCGTAGACCATGGTGATCACGCAGCCTTCGCGCGCTTCGAATTCGCGAATGGTTTTTTCAACCGCCTCACGATTGACGCCGCCGCAGTCGACGCGCAGTTTCGGCACCTTGGCCCAAGCATCGCCCGCGAGCGGTTGATATTTGTGACGGGCAAACACCTTGCCGCCCTTTGATGGCGCGGCAAGAAAGCGTGCGAACTGCAGCGCCAAAGTCGGCCGGTCAGTCGAAGCCATCACCGCCACAGAAATGTTTGCGCGGCTTGCTTTGAGTTCCGGCAACTCGATCACGCGCAGCCCGTGTTGGCGCGCTACGGAATCCCACACAAACGCCGCGTGCGTTCCAGCATTTTCTTTAACCGCCAACGCGGCTTCAGTGACGGTGGGAAAGGAGGCGGCTTTCGCCTCGTTGATGGCCGTCCAATGGCCGGATTGCTCGAGCATTTTTTTGGTTTTTTTACCAACCCCCGCGAGCGGTTCACAAATAACAAACGACAACTTTGCCTTCAGCACATCATCGCAATTTTCCACATCGATGTCCGCGCCGGGTTTTACGCCGAGCACCACCTGCCATGCGGCCACGCGGAGCGACTCGCGCGTGAGGCCATCGGCGGCGGCTTTTTCGATGTAAGTGTAATCCGCAGGAATATAAATATCCGCACTGGCGAGGCCGCCTTCCTTGTCAATTTTGAGACGATTGGCGAGCACGCCGCTGTTGGCGTACTCGAGCTTCACGGTCACGCCCATTTCCGTTTCAAACTGCTTCGCCATTTCCTCCACCGCCAATCGCACGCCAGCGGCGCAATACACGGTGAGGCTCTTTGCCGGCCCATCGCGCCGGCCGGACGAGGGATTGTCGGCGTATTTGCTTTGCAGAAAAACCGCAAGGCAACCGATGGCCAACGCGGTAACCGCCAACCACACCATGCTGTTGTTGCCACGCGCGCCGTATTGATGTTTGTTATCAGTCACCGGAAAGAGCGAACTCTAATCAGAGGCCAGCCGGTTTTCAAGTCAGCAGGTCAACGTTTCGCGGCGGTCTTTTTGTCCTCGCGAATGATTTCCAGCGATTGAATCACCGTAGACGCCGGATGCCCCGCGAGCAATTGCACGCGACCCACTTGAATGTCGTCGTTACTTTTTCCCGGTGGCCGAATGACCAGTTCATTTGCACCCTTTTTCAGAGAGCCCCTTGGCACGGGCACGCGATTGGTCAGCTTTGCGGTGTCCTTCTGCAAGCGGCCAATCTCGCGGCCATTAAGCAAAATCAGCCAATCATTGTGAACGTCCTGCTGCGCGATGGATAGCGTGTAAACTTCGTCACCGCCCTTGAATTCAAACGGCATCGTCAACACAAACCCTTCGGGCTTGGTCGTGGATTCCGTCCAGCCGGCCACCACCGTGTCGCCGAGATGATGCAGCTTCGGATGCACGTCAATCACCGCTGCGCCCTTTAATCCCGGCGGGGCCAGTTCCACCAGTAAATTTCCCGTGACCTCCACGCCTTTAATTTCGCGCACCACCACCGCGCCAGTCACGGTGGCCTTGGCCACATCGAAATTTTTCAGCACGGTTTCACCCTGCAACTTCACATCGAACACACGGCTGCCTGCCGCATCGCCCGGCAACCGCGCGAAGCCCAACCGCACCGTGTACCGGCCGGTGGCGCCTTTCTCCAACAGCGGCACGCTGAAGCGCGTGGCGCCGGCAAGAGCACTGGTGAAAAGCCACGGTTTGTCAGTGCCGGCGAATTTCACATCACGCCAATCGCGTTGGGCGACTTCAATGTTGCCAGCTTCGGCAAGATTGAACTTGATGCCGTAGTTACGAAAGGAACCCTGCCCCACCGTCGTGCTCGGGCGCGGGTAGCCAAACCACACTGTGCCATCGCGATCACGCATATCGCCGGGCGCGCCGAAGTTGATGGCCATATGCCGCACCGGCTTGGTCGCTGCCTGTGAAATAAAGACCGCCCATTCGGCGTGGCCTTTCTGTGGTTTATTTTTGAGTACCACCGTAGTACGCAGCGAGTAACTGCACGTGCAACCCGCGCTGGCTTCCTGCATGCTGAGCAGGCCATTGGCGGGAATCATACTGTTCCAACAACCCGGCCGCACGCCGCCGAAAAGTTGCAGACCACTGTCTTGTTCAGTATTCACGATCGCTCCGCTGAATGACCGGAAAAAGATGTTATTTGGCGTAGCAGTCACAATGCCGCAACTGTGACCGGGCCGCAGAAACTCCCAGTCTACCGGTTCGCCGGTGATGGGGTGCTTGCGTTTTTGGATGTCGCCCGTGGCCAGATCGCAGCGGCGCGGTTCGATATAAATTGTGTCGCCGACGATCGTTGGTCGGCGCCGATAATTGAGTGGTTTGCTCCAAAGCAAACTGCCGCCACCACCATCAATCACCGTGATGCGCCGCCAATTCAATTCGCCTTTGCTGAATGGCCCTTCATCGTGATTGCTGTAATGGCCGAACGCCAGCAACTTGCCCGAGGCAAACGCCAACCCCAGCTTGGTGCCGCCGCTTCCAGTGAGGTCGTACGGGCGGCTCCACACCGCGCGGCCGGTCTTGGCATCGAGACACATCACGCGACGATAATCGCGATCTTTCTCCGCCAACTTTTGCTCGCGTTCGGGCACAAACGTCCCGCCACCAATGCTGGCCTCCGTAGCTGCCTTGGCCTCCGCGCGCTCACGGGCATCCAGATCGTCCTGCAGAAAATAAACGTGGCCCTCGCCAATCACGAGCGAGATGTTCGGGATTGATTTACCCTTGTGTTCCCACAACAATTTGCCGGTGGTAATGTCATACGCAAAAACTTTTTCACTGCCCAAAAGTTTACTCGAAACCGCCGAGGGTTTGAAATCAGGCAACCAACCCGGAAATGAGTTGATGGCGTGCCAGTGCAAACCCGCGCGCTTGAAATAGGCGTAAGCGCGCTCATCGGGTTGTGCGTGAATCGCTTTCACTTTTTTCAACGTGGACAATGCTGACTTTGGCGCATCCTTTTCCGCCACCCACTTGCCGTCCTTCACAATTGAATTCCAAATATAACCATATTCATTAGCCGTCGGCGTAGCACCCGAGCCGATGAGCAAATTACCGTGCACCGCGATGTACCCCCAGCGCAACGCCTTGCCGCCTTCTTTGCGCGGCACGGAGAATTCGCGAAGGGTTTTGCCCGTTTGCGCATCGAGCTGCAGCGTGCGATTGTGCGTGGCCACAAACAACGCGTTATCTGTGGCGGTGATATTCGAGCCATCCACATCCACGCGCACGCGCACCGCGCCGGGAATTTTTCGCTTCCAGAGAAAGGTGCCATTGTACGCATCGTAGCCCATCACCACTTCCGCCCCCTGCATAAAAAGTCGACCATTGATGGCCAGCGGGCTGGCCGCGCGCGCGTGGCGTTCGACCATTTCTTCACTGCCCGGCTCACCATACCACAACACGCCAAGCGGGCCTTTCACGAGCGTGTCCGGTGTGGACGAAGTGTTGGCGGGGTTGCCATAAAGGCCCGTCCAACTTCCCGCGCCCTTGAGTTTGCCGCGGGTGAAGTGAAGTTGATTGTTGGCGAATTGCACGTTCGTCTCCGCGCGCGCATTGGCCTTGAGGCCATTGACGATTTTTTTGACGCTCGCTTGCGGCCAATCCTTGATGGAGCCGAGCACCAACTGCCCGCCCGAAGGACGCAACACGCGCGCCAATTCATCGACCGGCAGATTCACCTCTTCGCCCAACATCGCGCGCTCGGACACAATGAGGTTTGCGAAATAATCCGGCACCTCGCTGTACGCCCCGCCCAGCACAATCACGCGACTGCCAAGTAATCCGGCCTTCATCAAACGCGCGCGGATGACTTTCACTCGCGTTGCG
>JAPKDK010000229.1 GCA_028872645.1 Verrucomicrobiota bacterium | reverse complement strand
ACCGTTACGCCAGAGATCATGCCGATTAGGACCCTGCCAATAGAAGAAATGGGAGTAATTGTCGATACAGCCACCCATGTGTCCGAAGGAATAATCAAAGCCCTGACTATTAGGCATGGTCTCAGGGGTGTAACCCAGATGCCACTTACCAATGTGGGCTGTTTTATAACCACCTGCTTTCATGGTCTCGGCGATCGTGACTTCACTGGCGGCCAGACCGGCTTTGCCTTTAGTGGAGCCGGCATTGCCCGGCATGCCGGCGCGCACCGGATAACGGCCTGTTAAAAGTCCGGCCCGTGAAGGGGAACATACCGGCGCTGCCGCATAAAATTGCGTAAAACGCACACCGCGCCTAGCCAATTCATCCATATGCGGCGTAGCGAGGTCTTTCGACCCGTAGCAATTCAAGTCTACGGATCCCTGGTCATCGGTATAAATAATGATGACATTCGGTTTGCGAGCGGCGGCAGTAAGAGAAAGTGCGCAGAGGATTAGGGTGAATAAAGTGATTCGCATAAACGAATTCTATCACGCCAGGGAATATGGACGATAAAAAAACGCCCGACTGTTCATCGGGCGTTTGAAAATTTTATTTCGCTAACCCGTTATGCGGTCTTCAGTGCGGCCACGCTTTTGCTGAGGCGTTTTTTGCGGCGGGAAGCAGTGCGTTTGTGCATCACGCCCACCTTCGCAGCTTTGTCCAACGCGCTCTGCAATTTCTGTAGCGTCTCAGTCGCTTTGGCTTGGTCGCCGGTGGCGGTTACTTGCCGCAGCGTGCGGCGGAGATTGGAGATGTTCTCTCTCACACGGATATTGTGCTCCGATTTGCGGGCAGTTTTGCGTGAGAGATAATCGCGCCGCCAAGCGAGGCGCTCATCGGGTTTGAGGTCTGCGACCTTCTTAATTTTAATGTTTACCTTGTTAGCCATACGAAAAGGGAGCGGGAAATTAGCCGAACCAGCGGGAATGTCAACGGCTTTCTCAACTATTCAGCGCGCTGGAAACGGCGATCCAAATGTCTGCTTGCACGGTATTGATCGGCCGATCGGCGTCGATGGCGCGAATGCGATCCGGATCGGACTGCGCCAAAGCGGCATAACCGGCCTCAATTCGCTGGAAAAATTCCCGATTTGCGGACTCAAACCGGTCCGTGCCCCGTCGATTAGCGCGCCGTTTTTCACTGATTTTGATGGGGATTTGCATCAAAATTGTCAAATCCGGCCGTGTTTCGCCCACGGCAAAATCAATAATCGACTGCACTCGCGTGGCGTCCAGCCCGCGACCAGCGCCCTGATAAACCGTGGTGGAATCATAAAAGCGATCGCACAAAACCACCTTGCCCGCCGCCAACGCGGGCCGGATGACCTCCCGCACAAGCTGCGCGCGGCTGGCGTTCATCAGTAAAAGTTCGGCCTCGGCAGTGAGGTTTTTCGGGCCGTGCTTGAGTAGCTTGCGAATCTGTTCGCCACTCTCCGTGCCACCCGGCTCGCGCACCACGCGCACGGCGTGCCCCTCCGCTTGCAACCGCTCGGTGAGCTTGTGGATGTGCGTTGACTTGCCGCAGCCTTCGGTGCCTTCGAATGTGATGAAAATACCGGCCATGATTAAACACGTTTTAACCGTGCCCCTTTCGGGGTGTCTTCAATCGCCCATCCTTCCTTCGCCAACTCATCCCGAATCGTATCCGCGCGGGCGAAGTCTTTTGCCTTGCGCGCATCGGCGCGTTCTTCGAGCAGCGCGGTGAGTTCCACGGGCGCTTCTTCTTCGGCTTTGCCCACACCAAGGACGGTGTCGATGCGTTCCCACGCTGCCAATTCGGCGGCGGCTATGGTGGCGTCCATTTGGTTTTCGGCAAGCCGGCGGTTGCAATCGCGCACCCAATCGAAAACCACGCCCCACGCGCTGGAGACGTTGAGGTCGTCGTCGAGCGCAGCAGTGAATTTTTCAATGACTTCACTGGCGGCATCGGCAGTGGCATCGCCGGCGGCTGCTTTGACGTCGCGGAGCTTGGCAACGCATTCATCGATACGTGCCATGGCGGTGCGTGCGCCGTCGAGGCCGGCCATAGTAAAATTGAATGTCTCGCGATAGTGGGCACTAATCATGAGTTGGCGCACTTCACGGCCGTCATAGCCTTTTTCAATGAGATCGCGCAGCGTGAAAAAGTTGCCGAGGCTTTTGCTCATCTTTTTGCCTTCCACCAAAAGATGCGCGCCGTGGAGCCAATATTTCACGAAGGGTTTTCCCGTCGCGCCTTCGCTCTGGGCGATTTCGTCTTCGTGATGTGGGAAGGCCAGATCCTCGCCGCCGAGATGTAAGTCGAAACTCGTGCCGAGTAGTTTCATGCTCATCGCGCTGCACTCAATGTGCCAGCCCGGTCGACCTTCGCCCCACGGGCTGGGCCAGTACACTTCGCCATCATCTTCTACGCGGGCTTTCCACAGCGCGAAGTCGGCGACGGATTCCTTTTCGTATTCGTCATCGCTCACGCGTTCTCCCTGGCGCATCTCCTCGAAATTGAGTTTCACAAGCCTCCCGTATTGACAGCCGCAACCCTGATAATTTTCGATGGAAAAATAAATCGATTGATCTGCCGCTTGATACGCAATACCCCGATCCTTGAGTTTGCTGATGATTTCGATCATCTCCGGAATATGATTTGTCGCCTTTGGGATGTGGTGGGCGTCAGTGCAGTTGAGCACCTTGAGGTCGGCAAAAAATGCGTCTTCATATTTTGCCGTGTACTCCGCCAGCGTGGTGTTTTGCTGACGCACTCGCCGGATAATTTTGTCCTCCACATCGGTGATGTTCATCACATGGTTGACCTCATACCCACGGAACTCGAGGTAACGCCTCACCAGATCAGCGAAGACAAAGGTGCGGAAATTACCGATATGCGCGAAGTCATGCACCGTGGGCCCACAGCAATACATCCCCACCGAGCCATCGGGATTCAATGGCTCAAACGGCTCTACTTTCCGGGAAAGCGTATTGTGTAAGTGCAACGCCATGCGTGCGGGAACCTAGCGGGGCTGAGACGAAAGCAAAAGAGAAAACAGGAAGTGTGAGGTGAAATGGTTTCACTGGTAAAAGTGCGTTCAGTCATTTGCCCTGCTCATAAAGATAGTGTATAATTGCTGAATGAAAAAATGTTTATTACAGTCCGCTTTAAAAGGAATCATGTTATGGGTCATGCCCTTGCTCTTTGTTTCTCACGTTGTCGGAGCTGATAAGAAGGTGAAAACAGCGGGTGAAATGCTCTTTGATTTCAGTGGAGACAAGATTGGAGAGCAGTGGGTCACGGTTAATGACAACGTCATGGGCGGCCGTTCAAAAGGCGGCTTCTCCTTCAAAAAAGGGAAACTGATTTTCTCAGGGGCAACAAATACCAACGGGGGTGGGTTTTCATCTATTCGCACGAAACAGTCCGATCTCAATCTTGATGATAAAGAAGGAGTGATTATCCGGTTTAAGGGAGATGGCCGCACCTATAAGTTTGATGTGCGTATGGGGCGCAGCTCCGTTGCTCACCGGGCAGAATTCAAGACTGATAAAGATTCAAAGGGTTGGCAGATAGCAAAAATCCCATTTTCGGCTATGTCTGCCACTTGGCGTGGCTCGCGACTGGATAGGCAACGTTATGGACTCGATAAGTCTAAGATCCTAAGCATGGGCTTCATGATCTATGATAAAAAGGACGGCCCTTTCCAGCTACGGGTGGATTCGATAAAGACCTATTCGAAAGGTGAATAATAAACGAACCTTGAGCCTAAGGATAAAAATCCACCCCTTTTTCATAAGTACTTCCTGTTAATTTAAATATCGGGCTGGCGCTTCTTTTCTGTAGACTTCCGGCATGCAGCAGTTTTTTTTACTTATTACGTTGATGGTTGCTCTTCCAGGATTAGCGGCAGAAAAAAAATCCACGCCGGTTAACCCCAAACAAGTTTCGATTCCGAAGAAAATTCTGTTTGTAGGCAATAGTTTCACGTACTGGAACAAGGGGCTGTGGCATCACATGGAGCAATTGGTTCAATGCCGCTCGGAAAAACTGGATTTCAAGGCCGAACACGTCGTGCGCGGAGGCGCTTCCTTGAAAGTTATGTGGGGCAAAACCAAGGCCCCAGCTACGATTTCTGAGGGGGATTACGATGTTGTTGTTCTGCAGGAAGACATTCCGGAGACGGACGTAAAATCGTTCCATAAGTTTGCACGTAAATTTGATTCTTCAGTTCGAAAATCCGGAGCCCGGCCTGTGTTCTTTATGGCCTGGCCTTATAAACGACTTGGCTGGATCGGCCTGAAGGAGATCGCCCAAGCCCACCGTGCGATTGGTGCCGAGCTTGGCGCTCAAGTTGCCCCCGTCGGTATCGCGTGGGAAAAGGCCATGAAAGAACGCCCTGAGGTGGACATGTATGCCAAAGATAAGGAGCATCCCAGTATTCAGGGAACCTACCTTGCGCTGTGCGTCCTCTATTCTACAATATACGGGGAGAGTCCGCTCAAGCTCGAGTATTTGCCAAAGAAACACGGCAACATGACCGCCAGAGAAGCTGCGTGGTTGCGACGTGTCGCCTGGGCAACGGTCCAGGCTGAGCAGGCGTTTTTGTCCAAGTGAGCTTTTCCCTTCGGCGTCCTCACCACTCGATGAGGCCGAATTACTCTCTGTTCCATCAACCGCGAACTTGATCATCTGATCCAAATCCAGCGGTTGGTCCCCAGTATTTTTTCGAGGGTTTCTGTTCCCTCCGCTTTTTCGTTA
>JAPKDK010000228.1 GCA_028872645.1 Verrucomicrobiota bacterium | reverse complement strand
GTCCCACGCGCCGTCGCGTGCCGGAGATGATGGATCTCAAAAACCCCGTGCTGCTCGGCCCCGTGCAAAATCAGGAGCATCATATGAACGGCTGCATCGCGCGCCGCGATAATTTCAGCGAACCCATTCTCGGGATGCTCGAGCAATGCTACGAGGAGTTTGCCCAACTCACCGGTCGGCGCTACGGGCTCATTTCGGAACATCGCACTGAGGACGCGGACACCGTGTTTGTGTCGCTCGGTTGCGCGGCGGAAAACGTCGAATGCGCCTGCGATTATCTGCGCGAGCAGCGTAACGCCAAAGTCGGTTCAATCCATATCAACGTCATCCGCCCTTTCCCCGAGGCGGCGGTGATCAATGCTTTGCGCGGCAAGAAAAACGTGATCGTCATCGAGCGCACCGACGAAGCGTTGGCCGGCGACAACCCGCTAGGTCGTGACATTCGCACCGCCCTTTCCAAGGGCTTGGAGAGCGGCAAACACGGTGGCGATTTGCCTTCGCTCACGGATGCCGAAATGCCCCGCATTTTCCGTGGCAGCTACGGAATGGGCTCGCGCGATTTCCGGCCCGAGCATTCGCTCGGCGCATACGAATTCGCCACCGGCCAAACCAACCGCAAAGACGGCCGCAGTGCCGAAGACGGCGAATCCTATTTCACCCTCGGCATCGACCATCCGTACAGTGTCATTTCCAAGGACACCCCCTCGCTGTTGCCCAATGGCGCAATCGCGGTGCGGTTCCATTCCATCGGCGGTTGGGGAATGATTACCACCGGCAAAAACCTCGGCGAGATTGTTGGCAAATTCGGCCAAATCATTTCCGAGCGCAACCCGAGCTACGACGATCTCGGCCTACTCGAAGACAAGCTCTTCATCATGGCCAATCCCAAGTATGGCTCGGAGAAAAAAGGCGCGCCCACCAATTATTTCCTCACCGTCGCGCCGGAGTGCATTCGGGTGAACTGCGAACTCAACGACGTGGATGTGGTGCTCTGTTGCGACCCCAAAGCCTTCACGCACACCAATCCGCTTGAGGGCATCAATAAAGGCGGCAGCCTCGTTTGGGAATCGAGCGAAACGCCCGAGACCGCGTGGCAACGCATCCCCGCCCATCATCGCGCCTTTATTAAAGAGAATAACATTCGCGTGTTCATTCTGCCCGGTTTCGATATTGCCCGCAATGCCACCAGCCGCGTGGATCTCCAGCTGCGAATGCAGGGCAACTCATTCCTCGGCGCGTTTTTCCGGGTGTCCAGTTTTCTCAAGGACCACAATATCGGCGACGAGGAGTACCACCAAATGGTGCACGATCAGTACGAGAAAAAATTTGGCCGCTTCGGCAAGGCCGTGGTGGAGTCGAATATGAAAGTGATGCTCGGTGGCTTCGAGCGTGTGGTGGAAATCCAGTACGGCGAAATTGAAGACGCCGACACTTCGAGCATGCGCAACCCGCTACTCGCCCCGCACACGGCGGCCGATATCGAAATGCCCGCCACCGCCGGTTGCGGCTCCAGCGGTTGCCCCAGCTGCGCCATGCCCGAGGAACAGGAACGCGCGCCGTTCCAGACGATGGAGAAATTTGATTCCGAGTTCCGCAACGAACTGGGCTACCACCAACCCGCCGGTGCCTTTGCCAGCGTGGGCGTGATGGGCGCAGGCAGTGGCGCCACGCAGAGTAAATATGTGGCCCGCCGCGAGACACCGGTTTTTATCGCGGAAAATTGCACCCAGTGTATGGAGTGCATCACCGCCTGCCCGGACACCGCGCTGCCGAATACCGCGCAGGATCTCAGCACGGTTTTGGTCACGGCCATTCGAAATTATGTCGGCGACAAGGACGCACAAAAGGCGCTGCTCAATGAAGTCAAAAGCCTCGACGATCGCTGCCGCGCGCGGATGAATGAGAATGTGGCCAGCAAAAGCAAGGAACCGTTCAAAGATATTTTGCGATCCGAAGTGGATCAGCTTACCACCATCGATGAAAGCGCGCGTGCGGAGTTTATGACGATCATCGATAAACTGCCGTTGGCGTATAATGATGTCTCCGCAATTTATCGCAGCGTGGAAAAGAAGAGTCCCGGTAATGGCGGCATCTTTTCGATTTTTGTTTCCGACCTCTGCAAAGGCTGCGGCGAATGCGTCCAGGTTTGCGGCGATCACGACGCACTGCGGATGGAGACTGAAACGCCGGAACTCAACGCCGAGTTGACCACCGCGCAGGTGTTTAGCCGGTTGCTGCCCGACACCAGCCAGAAATTCCTCGGGCTGTACAACGACGACACGCCGGAAGCCTCGCGCGAAGCGGCGCTGCGAAATCATTTGATGGTGCGTCGCAATTACGAGGCGATGGTGAGCGGCGATGGCGCGTGCGCCGGTTGCGGCGAGAAGAGCATACTGCGCGCGGTGGCTTCCGTCACCGAGGCGTATATGCGGCCGATGTATCATAAGAAAGCCGCGCGCTTGCGCGAGAAGGCCAACGAGCTAGAATCCAACGGTGCGGCCAAGCTCGCGGCGCTCAAGGAACGCAGCGAGGAGGAATACAATCTTTACAAACGCAGTATCGCCCACGTGGTGATGGGGCTCGGCGGCGAGAATGACGCCGACACCGATCATCGCCTCGAAGCGCACGGCGAGATTGCCGATGCCGAGCTCATCGCTGCACTCATCGCCGTGCTGCGGCAGGACGCTTTCAACCACCGTGACCTCCAAGCCATTGACGGCCAGCACGCCAACGGCATGAGCGTCATGTACATGGGCGCCCACACCGGTTGCAACACGGTGTACGGCTCTACGCCGCCGAGTAATCCGCACCCGTATCCGTGGATGAATTCGTTGTTTCAAGACGGCACCACCATCAGCTGGCTGTTTGGCGAATCATCGATGCTCAACCACGCGCGGCGTTCGGTGGCGCCCGAGCGTTTGGCCACCGCGCTGCTCGAGCGCGAGGATGGCGTGAGCGGCGAGCGCGAATATTTTGAGATCACCCACCTCGATGACACGCTGATGACCGATCAGGAAGTGCGCGAGATGCCCAAGGTATGGGCCATCGGCGGCGACGGCGCGATGGGCGACATCGGTTTCCAAAATGTTTCCAAAGTGGTTTTGCAAAACAAACCCAACGTGTTGATGCTGATGCTCGACACGCAGGTGTACTCCAACACCGGCGGCCAAAATTCCGACAGCTCCGTTATGCTCGGCGGCTACGACATGAACCAATTTGGCGCCGCTTCCCAAGGCAAGCTCATCGAGAAAAAGAGCGTTGCCGAAACCTTCACCGCCGGCCACGGCTCGCCCTACATCGCGCAAGTCTCAATGGCCAACTCCGCAAAAGTGTACAAGGCGATGCTCGACGGCCTCGAATATCGCGGCACCGCGTTTTTTCAGTGCTACACCACCTGCCAGCCCGAGCACGGCGTGGCGGATAATATGAGCAACGATCAAGCCCGGATGATTCGCGACAGCCGCGGGATGCCGGAATTTATTTACAACCCACGCGCCGGCGAGACGTTCCAGGAAGGCTTTGAGCTCAAGGGCAATCCCTCGATAAAACGCGATTGGTGGGAATCCAAATACCCCTCCACCGGTGACAAATACAACTACACCGTCGCCCACTGGGCCCTCACCGAGGCGCGCTTCCGCCTGCACCTCAAGGAAATTCCTGAGGCCCAAGCCGCCGAGTTCATTCATATGGACAACATACTCACGGCCATCACGCAACAGGATGTCATTTATCGCCGCGTATTTGACGAAACCCACCGCGCTTACGTTCCCGATTGGGGGGTCTACTTCAAGGCCGAGGTAAACGGCAAAATGAAATTCTACACCGTGAGCCGCCAAATGGTGCTCTTCCACATAGAGCGCCGCAAATCGTGGCGGATGCTCCAAAGCCGCGCGGGCATCGTGAACGCCGATTACCTCGCGCAAAAAATTCTTGTGGAAAAATGCGACAAAGGCGAACTCATCCGCGACGACCTCCACGAACGCGGCTGGGAACTCCTCAACGAACAAGTCGCTGCCGCCGCCGCCAACTAAAAAGTGCTGCCGGCATCTTGCCGGCAGCAGCTACTGCAACAATCCGCATAAACCCTCCGGCGTCAACCGCCGCGGATTATTCGCCAGCTTTGCCACATCTATCGCCTCGCACGCTTGCACTTTGGGCAGCTTTGGATTGGATTTAAACAAATTGAGAACCGTGACGGTTCGATCAGCGAGCAATGGCCGCAGGATCGCCTCCGCGCCACTGGCGGCGTACGGCACCGAATTCACCACCAGAAAAATGGCTTAGCCAGTGAGCACGGATTGGGTTTCGCCCAACGCTGAGAAGGGCAACTGGCCATTCATCGTTTGTTGAGCTTGGCTCGCAGTTGGGGCGAATCAAATACCTCCGAATTCAAAACCATCTTCGGCCGTTGGCCGTTCATCAAGTCCACAATCGCTTCCGCGCAGGCGGCGCTAACGGTGCGGCCTGTCTCATTTGAAAACGCGGCTTGATGTGGTGTGAGCAAAAGGTTTTTTGCCGTGCGAAAAGGATGCTCTTTCGGCAAAGGCTCTTCCACAAACGCATCCACCGCCGCGCCCGCGATACCACTGTCATCCAGTGCCTTCGCCAATGCCATTTCATCCACCAGCGCGCCTCGGCCGGTGTTGATGAGATACGCGTCTGGCTTCATCAAATTCAATTGTGCCTTGCCAATGAGCCCTTTCGTCTCGGATGTCACCGCCGCGTGCAGTGAAACAAAATCACTTTGCGCGAGCAGCGATTCAAGC
>JAPKDK010000020.1 GCA_028872645.1 Verrucomicrobiota bacterium | reverse complement strand
GCACGGTTTACGTCGGGTCACAGGACAACAAGCTCTATGCCATCAATGGCAAGAGCGGGGACAAGCTATGGGAATTTGAAACGGGAGATCTTGTGGACTCCTCCCCTGCCATTGGACCAGATGGCACGGTTTACGTCGGGTCAGGGGACAAAAAGCTCTATGCCATCAAAACTGAGAGCCTTGGCCTAGCCAAAAGCCCGTGGCCCATGCGCGGCCAGAATGCGCGGCATACGGGTCGGGTGATGAAGAAGGAATAACCCCCCGATTTGCCCGAAGGCACAGCCGAGCTTCACGCAATGAGATCCTTCACCACCTTGCCGTGCACATCTGTCAGGCGATAATCACGGCCGCCATGGCGGAAGGTGAGCCGTTCATGATCCAGCCCCAGTAAATGCAGGAGGGTCGCCTGCAAATCGTGAATGTGTACGGGCCGCTCAGCAATGTGGAAACCCAGTTCATCAGTCGCCCCCAAAGTCATACCACCCTTCACACCGCCTCCAGCCATCCACAGGCTAAAGGCCTGCGGGTGATGGTCACGACCCAGCTTGCGGTTGAGCGTGGGATTACTTTCCACCATCGGCGTGCGCCCGAATTCCCCGCCCCAGATCACCAGTGTATCCTCAAGCAGGCCGCGCTGTTTTAAATCGGTGATCAGGGCCGCGCTGCCCTGATCGGTCGCGCGCGCATTTTTGGTCACATTACCCGCGACATTGGAGTGGGCGTCCCAGCCGGAGTGGATGATATTCACACAACGCACCCCGCGCTCAATCATCCGCCGCGCCAAAAGGCACGCGCGCGCGAAGGATGGTTTTTTGGGATCAACACCGTAAAGCTTCAGCGTCTCGGGTCGTTCACTTTTCAGATCCATCAATTCCGGCGCGCTGGTTTGCAAACGAAACGCCATCTCGTAAGCATCAATGCGCGTGGCAATTTCCGGGTCGTTTTCAATGGCCAACCGGCGGCGATTGAGCGCGCCGATGAGATCCAGCGAATCACGCTGCAGTTTCGCGTCCACGCCGTTGGGACTGCTGACATTAAGGATGGCATCGCCTGAGTTGCGCAAGCGCACGCCCGCGTGTTTGCCGGGCATGAAGCCGGCCGACCACAGTGCCGAGCCGCCGCTGATGCCGCCGCCAGTAGACATCGCGATGAAGGCCGGCAGATTATCGGTGACCGCGCCGAGACCGTAACTCAGCCACGAGCCTAGGCATGGCCGGCCGGGTTGGGGAAAGCCGGTGTTGAAAAATATTTGTCCCGGTGCGTGATTGAACTGCTCGGTATACATCGACTTAATGATGGCGACGTCGTCCACCACCTTCGCCAAATGCGGCAACTTGTCCGAAAGCTCCGTGCCGCACTGGCCGTGTTTGGCAAACGGAAAACGCGGGCTCAACACGGCGGCATCGCGTTGGATAAAGGCATAGCGTTGATCGCCGATTACCGAAGGCGGCAGCGGCTTGCCCTCCAGCGCCTTGAGCTTGGGCTTGTTGTCGAAGAGCTCCAGCTGGCTCGGAGCACCCGCTTGAAAGAGATGAATCACCCGCTTGGCTTTCGGGGCAAAATGCGTACCGGTCGGCCGGGCGAAAGAGTTGGTTAAAAGCCCCGCCAAAGCCAGTTTACCCACGCCATAGCCACACTCTCCAAAAAAGTGCCGGCGCGTGAGATCAACCGAAGCGTCAGTTACGGGTAATGAATTCATGCGTGTTCAAAAGTGAGCGGGCCAGAACAACCCAAGCAGCCACCGCTTCGGGCGAAGTCTTTGGCTTAGGTCCGGCGATTTGGGTTGCCATTTTTTTATTAGTGTTAAAGCGCTTTATTTGTTTAGTGTGATAATCCGTCATCACCTGCATTTCATGGGCGTCAGGCGGACGGGTAAGGATGCGGCTAAACAGAGCGCGAATAACGGTTTCTTCATTGCCCTTCTCTTGTGCCGCCCAGTTTCCGAGTTCGCGGCTTGCTTCAAGGATAAAAGAATCATTAAGCAGCATCAAAGCCTGCAACGGAGTGTTGGAACGATCACGCCGGGCCACACAAGCCTCGTGACTGGGGGCATCAAACGTGTTGTGCATGGCGTAAGGCATGGAACGTTTACGGTGAGTGTAAAGACTGCGGCGGTAACGGTCGGGCCCGATACTGGTACGCCATCCGCCACCCCCATAGATACCCTCACCGATGCTTTTAGTTTGAGGCGGGAACACACTGGGACCACCGAGCTTGGCATGGAGCATGCCACTGACATGCAGTACTGAATCGCGAACCTGCTCAGCCGGCAAGCGATAGCTGGGGCCGGCTTGCTGCCGGTAGGTGGCACTGGTGACAATCAGGCGCAGGAGTTTTTTGCGTGACCAACCTTGCTGGATAAATTCCAGCGCCAACCAATCGAGCAAGGCCGGATCCGAAGGCATAATACCGGTGTAGCCAAAGTCATCAAGCGTAGGCACAATGCCTTCACCGAAGAGTTCGGCCCAGTAACGGTTTACGGTGACGCGCGCAGTGAGTGGGTTGCGTGGATCCACCAACCATCGGGCGAGACCCAACCGATCGCGCGACTGATCTTTGGCCAGCGGAGGAAGAAACGGCAGGACTTCCGGTCGCACCACTTCGCGTGGGGACAAAAACTCACCGCGATGATGCCGGTACGTGGGGCGTAAGTGCTCTTGCGGACGTTCCTGCATAACCAATGTGGTCGAAGGTTTAGGAAACTTCCTGCGCATCGCCTCAATCGGTTTGCGTGCCGCAGCCACGTCTTTGGAATGATCCAAAAACCATGATCGCAATATGCCCTGTTCCTCACCGGTCAGTGCTTCCTTAGGCCGTGCCAGTAGCACCTCAATTTCTGCTGACACATCCTTTGCTTTAACCTGCTTGTCACTGGTGGTGACAGCAATCCGGAACCGACCAAGACTTGCCGAATAGTGCCGGCTAAAATCCATTCTGATTTTCAAAGTCTTGGTCGTGAGCGGCTTCGTGAGTTGCCACACGGCCTGACTCGGCTTGCCTTCCCGCCCGCTGACTGACCAGCCGGTTTGCAGATCGCCATCTAATGCCGCCATCGCACCCGGATCGCCTTTCCCAATCCATTGCTTGGCGTAATTATGCGAACCATTCTCCAACTTCACGGGTTGGCCATTGGCGGAGAGCTTGATTTCACTTAAGAAAAAATCGCCCTTGGGCCCTTCGTAATAAGCGCGACCGGGACCGTTCTTAGGCAGGCGCTCATCAGGCAAGGCCTCCAACCGCAGGGCAGTGATGCCGGCAGGCAGGTTGGCAAATTCGAGCTCGTAGGTATCGTGCTTACTGGCATCGCCCTGCACAAAAACAGAATCATCCTCCTCAATCTCCAGCCAACTGCGCGTGGCTTTTGCTTGGGTAGGACGGAGGAATCTCCAGTCGATCGCTTCGGCTTGATGAGTTTTTAACCACACCTCAAATTTCTTTTTATCCAGAGGCAACTTCGTTTGAGCAGCGGCAATATCCTTAACGAGCTTCTCACGCTGGGCCGTTTGCTCAAGAGTAGGCAGCGACAGCTCAGGCTCGGCGGTATTATTCATAAACGCCATCATCTCGAAGTAAGAATGATGCGGCACCGGATCAAACTTATGCGTATGACATTGGGCACAGCCCAATGTAAGCCCCAACCAGGTCGTCGCCGTCGTATTCACCCGATCTACCAGAGCATAAAAACGAAATTCAAGTGGATCAATGCCACCCTCTTCATTGACCATGGTATTGCGATGAAAACCAGTGGCAACCCGTTGCGCACGCGTGGTCTTGGGCAACATATCACCGGCTAATTGCTCAATGGTAAATTGATCGAATGCTAAGTCGTCGTTAATCGCTTTGATCACCCAATCGCGCCAAGGCCAAATGGATCGAGGACGATCTTTCTCGTAGCCATTAGTATCAGCATAACGCGCGAGATCCAGCCATGACTGCGACCAGCGCTCGCCAAAATGCGGACTGGCCAACAGCCGATCCACCAACCGTTCGTAGGCGTCGGGCCGCTTATCCTTGATAAACGCTTGCACCTCATCCGGCGTGGGCGGCAGGCCGATAAGATTCAACGAGAGGCGGCGGATTAACCGGTGGCGATCCGCCTCGGGCGATGGTTTTAGTCCCGCATTCTCCAATCGAGCAAGCGTGAAGCGGTCCAGATCAGTTTTCACCCAGTCAGTCTGCTTCACTTTCGGCATGGGCGAAGATTGGGGAGCCATGAATGCCCAGTGCTCGGTATACTCTGCACCGTCTTTGACCCATTGGCGGAGTATATTCTTTTGCTCTGTATTTAAGGGCTTCTTTGCCGCCGGAGGCGGCATCAATTCCTCTGGGTCCGTGTGATCGATGCGTTCGATTAACAACTGCAATTGGTCCGCATCGGGACGTTCATCCAGTCGCAACTTGGCTTTACGAGTATTCTCATCAGGGCCGTGGCACTTAAAACAATGTGACGCCAGAACCGGGCGGATATCCCGCTGGAAATCCACGGCACTCACCGGCCCCATAGGAATCAGCCAGCCGAGGGCAAGGATGCATGTGTAGCCTTTTGTTGCCATGCGCGAAAGTTAATTTGAAAACCGGCCTCGGGCAACGACTTACGCGAAAAAGGATATCATAAATGCTCGGGCTGAGAAGCAGAGCTTCCTTGCGGTCGTCGAGCATTTCATGATTTATTTTTTCCCAATGGCGTAAAGCGACTTGAATCCGCGCAGGTAAATGCGGCCGGTGGCCAGCGCGGGGGAGGCGGTGAGCGAGTCGTTGATCTTGTTTTTAAAGAGCACCTCGAACTTGGGGCCGGCCTTTAAAACCGACACGGTGCCGTCGCGGGCGGTGACGTAGATTTTTCCATCGGCTGCCACCGGCGAGGCGCGGTAGGTTTGCGCATGGGCACGCTCGGAGTAGTGCTGCTCGCCAGTGGCGGCGTCAAGGCAGAGGATGGAGCCGTTCTCGCGATTGAGGTAAACCTCCCGGCCGTAAATGAGTGGCGAGACGACATCGGGCGTGCCGCGCGTGAGGCGCCATTGCTCGGACTTGTTTCCGGGCATGATGATGCCGTGGGCGCCGGGCTTCAGCCCCACCACTCCGCGACCCTTGGCGGAGGGGATGACAATGAGCCCCGGCGTGGCCACGGGCGAAGAGACAAATCGGAGCGTGCGGCTGTAGCGGGCCTTGGGATTCAACTCCGCTACGCGCCACAATTCCTTGCCGTCGGTGAGCCGGTGGCCGATGGCGTAGTCGTTGCCGTGCGTGATGAGCCGCGCCTGTTTGCCATCGCGCCAAATGCAAGGCGAAGTGTATGAATGCTCGCATTCCGCCACGCCATCGCTGGGGCGCTCGACCTTCCAAATCTCCTTGCCGCTGGCCGCGTCAATCGCCACCACCCACGCGCCCCCCGAGTGGATGAGTTGCAGGTAAATCCGCCCCGCGTGCAGCACCGGCGTGGTGTGATAACCGAAGCCGTAGCGAAATTTCCCATAGCGTTCCTGCGCGTTAAAGCGCCACGACTCCCTGCCGTTTAAATCAAACGCGATGACCTCGCCCGTGCCGGTCATCGTGTACACGCGCTCGCCATCCGTGCTGGGTGAGGGCGACGCCAGCGTCCGCTCGCCGCTGGCCTTGCCTTTCCCGTCGGTCACCTTGGCGATCCACAACACCTTGCCCGCCGTGCTCACGCAGAGGAGTGAGATTTGCTTTTCCTCCTGAGCCAACAGGAAAATCTGATTCCCCCATACCACCGGCGTGGCCGAGCTGCCGCCGGGCAGTTCCAGTTTCCACGCGACATTTTTCCCCTCGCCCCACTCCACCGGCAGACCCTTCTCGGCACTCACACCATTGTAGCCCGGCCCGCGCCAATGGGGCCAGTTGTCGGCCATGATTGAGGAAAGGGATGTGACTGCGAAAGCGGCGGCAAGAAGGCGTATCATAATCAATAGATGCGCGAATGGGTTTAAAACTTCACGCGAGGATGTCTTTTATTACATGGCCGTGGACGTCGGTGAGGCGGAAGTCGCGGCCTTGGTAGCGGTAGGTGAGTTTGCGGTGGTTGATGCCGAGGCAGTGTAGGATGGTGGCGTTGAGGTCGTGGATGTGCATGGTGCCCGGAGTCCACTTGTCCTTGCGCGGCTGCGGTTTGAGCATATTGCCGTCGGCATCGGCGATGTTGTAGCCGTAGTCGTCGGTGCGGCCGTAGGTGATGCCGGGCTTCACACCGCCGCCAGCCATCCAGATACTGAAGCAGCGGGGGTGATGATCGCGGCCGTAGTTTTGCTTGGAGAGCTTGCCCTGGCAATAGGGTGTGCGGCCGAACTCGCCGCCCCAGACGACGAGCGTGTCGTCGAGCAGTCCGCGGTTTTTTAAATCCTTGATGAGCGCGGCGCTGCCTTGGTCGACGTCCTTGCACTGGTTGCCATGCTCGCCGGCGAGGTTGCCGTGGGCGTCCCAACCGCGATGGAAAATTTGGATGTTGCGCACGCCGCGCTCGGCGAGCCGGCGGGCGTTCAAGCAACACGCGGCAAACGTGCCCGGCGTCTTGGCGTCATTGCCGTAGAGCTTGAAGGTCGAGTCGGGTTCCTTGCTCAAGTCCATCAACTCGGGCACGGACGCCTGCATGCGATAAGCCATTTCGTGCTGCTTGATGCGCCCCAACACCGAGGGATCCGCAAAGCGTTCCTGCTGCGATTGGTTCAGGGCCGAAAGCGCATCCAGCTGCGCACGCCGGTCCTCACGCGTCACGCCGGCGGGGTTGTTCAGATATAAAACTGGGTCGCCCTCGCTGCGCAACAGCACACCCTGATGCTGCGACGACATGAAGCCGGAGCCCCACAGGCGGCCAAAGAGGCTTTGCTCCGCGTGCTTCGTCCGCGCGTGCATTACCACGTAGTTCGGCAGATTTTCGTTCATGCTGCCGAGGCCATAGCTCAGCCACGCACCAAGGCTCGGTCGGCCGGGGATCTGGCTGCCGGACTGGATGTAGGTGATGGCGGGGTCGTGGTTGATGGCCTCGGTAAACGCCGTGTGCACTACGCAAAGCTCCTTCGCCACCGTCGCCGTGTGCGGCAGTAGCTCGCTCACCCACACGCCGTCGGCGTTGTTTTCCTGCTTGGTGAACTTGTATTTCGTCGGGCACACCGGCAGCGTTTTTTGCCGCGAGGTCATGCCCGTGATGCGCTGGCCATCGCGCACTTCTTCCGGCAAATCCTTGCCGTACATCGCTTGCATCTTCGGTTTGTAATCCCAAAGATCGAGATGGCTCGGCCCGCCGCTCATGAAAAGGTAAATCACCCGCTTCGCCTTGGGCGCGTGGTGCATGCCGCTCTTTATATCCGCGCCCAGCAAATCACGCCCCATCAATCCCGCCATCGCCGCCGTGCCGAGACCAAGCGCCGTGCGACCGAATAATTGGCGGCGCGTCATCATCAATTCCGTTTCGCGAAACAAATCGTTCATCATCATTCCTTTCCAGATTAATAAACCCAAAGAGCCACGTCGCTGGCCAGCACAGTGATGGCCACCTGGGCCCACGCCGCGTGCTCGGCGGCGTTTAATTTCTTATCCCGCGGCGAATCGCCGATGGACAAATACGCCTCCGTGTCCTTCGCGTTTCCCGCGTAGCGTTGTTTCAGTTTATTGAAAAGCTTCATGCACGCGGCGCGCTCAGCGGCGTTCGGCTTGCGGCTGGCCACCAACGTGAAGAGCCGGTTCAGGCGGTCCGCGTCATCCTTCGCCTCGCGCAGCAAGCGTTGACCCAACCTGCGGCCCATCTCGACGCGTTGCGTTTCATTCAGCAACGCCAGCGACTGCGTGGGTGTGCTGGTGCGCGAACGCTTCACGCAACTGATCTCGCGGCTCGGCGCGTCGAAGAGCGTCATCATCGGGTGCGGGCTCGTGCGCTTCCAGTAAACATAAAGACTGCGGCGATATTGGCGAGCGTCCTTGTGAGCGATATAATTTTTCGTGTTGCTGCCCGGATGCATCAGCGCCTTCCACAGGCCGCCCGGTTGATATGGCTTCACGCCCTCGCCGCCCATCGTGCCATCGAGCAAAGCGCTCGACCATAACGCCACGTCGCGCACGGCCTCAGCATCAAGCCGGAAACTGGGTCCACGCGCCCACAAGCGGTTTTCGGGGTCGTTCACTTTGGTGCGACGGACGGAGCTTTGGCGAAAGGTGCGACTGGTAACCATCAGCTTGAGCATCGCTTTCAAATTCCATTTGCGGTCCTGCAAATCGACCGCCAGCCAGTCGAGCAACTCGGGATGCGTAGGCTGTTCGCCCTGCAAACCAAAATCCGCCGGAGTACGCACCAGCCCCTCGCCGAAGGTACGCTGCCACACGCGGTTGATGAGCACGCGCGACACGAGCGGATGCCCGCGCGCCGTAAGCCATTGCGCGAGTCCGAGTCGATTGGCCGGCGCGTCTTTCGGCAGCGCGCCCATCACCTCGAACACCTCCGGACGAAGCGGCTCGCCCTGAGGGTGGTTGTACTCGCCGCGCGCGAGCAGTTTCGTCTGGCGCGGCTTAGGCAAATCGCGCGCAATCAACGTTGGCTTAAAACTCTTTTTAAAAACCGCTATCTCCTTGGCCACCGCTGCCGCCTGTTCCTTCTCTTCCGGCTGCTTGGCAAGGCTCGCGTGACGGGCGTTGAGCGCCTCCCATTTCGCCCACGCCGCGATGTCTGCCGGCGCCTTTACCGTCGGGCCGTACTCGTACTTGTTGCCGTCCATCGACGACTCGGCGGTGCTGTTGAAAAACGCCATCATGCGGTAATACTCCACCTGCGGAATGGGATCGAACTTGTGCGTGTGGCAGCGCGCACAGGTGAGGCTCATACCCAGCAGCGCGGTGCCAAGCGTCTCCACGCGGTCAAAATTATTCTTCGCCTGAAACTCCGCCGGGATCGCACCGCCTTCCGCCGTGGAGGGATTCATGCGCACGAAGCCGGTGGCCACCAACTGCGCGAGCGTCGGCTTGGGCAATAGGTCGCCCGCCAATTGCCACGTCAGAAATTCATCCAGCGGTTGGTTGCGATTAAACGCCCGGACCACCCAGTCGCGGTACGGAAAAATCCCGCGCCGATTGTCGAGGTGCAACCCGTGCGTGTCGCCATAACGCACCGCGTCCAGCCAATACCGCGCCTGATGTTCACCAAAGCGCGGGCTCGCCAACAGCGCATCCACCAGCTGCCCGTATGCGTCCGCCTTTTTGTCGGCCAGAAATTTTTGCAACAGCAGCAGTTCTGGTGGCAGCCCCGTCAGCACCAGCGACACCCGCCGCGCGAGCGTCGCCTTGTCCGCTTCTGGCGCAAACGCAATGCCCTCCGCCTTCAACCGCCGTCCCACCAGCGCGTCGATGGCGTTGCCCGTCCAGTCCGGCCGCAACTTTTTCGGCGGCACGAATGCCCAATGCTTCGCGTACCGGCCACCCTCTTTCACCCAACGCGTCAGGATATCACGCTCGGCGGCGGTCAATTGCTTCTCCGCCTTGCGCGGCGGCATCGGATCCTCCTGGTCGTGCAAGCGAATGAGCAGCTCGCTTTTCCCCAAAGCCTTCGGGTCGATGGCCTTGTATCCATCCAGATCGCGCGTCGCCTCCTCGAATGAGTCCAGCCGCAATACCTCCTTTTTGGTTCCGTCCGGTCCATGGCAAACGAAACATTTATTGGAGAGGATGGGAAGAACCTCCCTCGAAAAATCCACCGCAAACAACTGGCTTGCACAAAATGCCGCAGCCAAAAAAGAAACGCGCTTCATGCGCAAAGCGTATCAACCTGACTCGGGATTGCCAGCCTTTCCAGCCGCGCATATTTCGCACGGACAGCTGACAGGAACGGCTTACCCAAATAAACTCAAAACCGGCTTGCCGGGGGTGATTGGGCGGGCGATGCCGGTGTTATTTTGGGGCTCGTTGAGGGGGATATCCAGCGCGTGATAAATGGTGGCGGCGAGTTCCTCGGGGCGCACGGGATTGCTGATGACATTCGAGCCGGTCTTGTCGGACTTGCCGTACACGTTCCCGCCGGCAATGCCGCAGCCGGCGATGATGGAGGAAAAACATCTGGGCCAATGCTGCCGGCCCGGCGGTTTTTGGGTCAACACTTTGGGCGTGCGGCCAAATTCACCGGTCACCACCACCAACGTGTTGTCCATCATCCCGCGTTCCTTGAGATCGGTGAATAGTCCGGCCAATGCTTGGTCCAAGCGCGGCAGGCAAAACCCCATTCCATAAGAGCCGTTGCCAAAAGCGTTGCCCATTCCCATATTGCCACCGTGCATATCCCAACTGCTGCTGGGCGGCCCCCGGCGATCGCTTGGCGACTGGCCGACCCAACCGTTCACAGTCACAAACCGCACACCCGCTTCCACCATCCGGCGGGCGAGCAAAAGATTTTGGCCGAGCGGATGCATCCCGTACTGCTCGCGCACTTTCACTGGCTCGCGTTTGAGATCGAACGCCTCGCGCCCCTCGGGCCGCGTCATCGCGTCGTAAGCCTTCTCGCGCAAATCACTCCAGTCGCGGCCTTTGGCGTCTTTGTCCAGCGCGTTGCTCTCGATGCTGCTGAGCAATTTGCGGCGTTGGGCAAGACGCCCCGCATCGGCGAGATCATAAATTTTTGGTGACTCAAAATTCGGCATCGACGGATTATTATTTGCCGAGCCCACAAACACCGGCGCATACGCCGAACCAAGGTAACCCCCAAGCGCAAGATTCGGTGCACAAAAAACCGGCCGCCCCACGCACTTCATGAGCCACGCGTTGGAAACAATATTACGCGTGCTCGGCTTGTGCTTCGCCACGAACGACCCCAAATACGGCTGGTCATCCGGCACTCCCTGTTGCACGCGCTTCGCCGACTGGCCGCTCAGCAGATTATGCATCGCATCGAAATGATTACTGATCCCGCCCGGATGCGTCATCGAGTTTATGAGCGTAAACTGATCGGTCAACTTCGCCAACCGCGTGTGCATTTCGTTGATGCGCATCCCCGGCACTTTTGTGGCGATCGGTTTGTACGGCCCGCGATACGCTTCCGGCGCGTTGGGTTTCATATCCCAAGTATCCACGTGGCTCGGCCCGCCGCACAACAGCACAAAAATGCACGACTTCTCCGCCGACACCGCGTTGCCCGATTTATCGAGCTTATCGCTGCCCATCACCGAACCCGGCATCCCCATACTGGCAACGCCCAAGCTGCCCGCAATAAGAGCCTGTCGGCGGTTTAATTCAAATTCGCTCATCGTTTTTTGACGCTGGGAGTTATTGTTTATTCGCCTAGGCACAAAACTTCGCCCGCCTTGGTGGTGAGGTAAAGCTTGCCGCCGGCGATGGCGAGGCCATCCCACATCGGTGGCGGCACATTGCGCGACGCGAGCACTTTGCCATCGGCGGCATTGAAAACCTTGAGGCGCCCGTCTTTATGCACGGTGTAAAGGCGATTGCCCGCGAGCGCCAGCGCGTGGATGTCGTTGTACAACTGCGTGCTGGGTTTGACAGGCTTTGCCTTTTCGGCGGGTGAGAGGAAGGGGTCCACCACCCACTTGGCGCCTTCGGCGACGCGAAGTGTGCGGAAGGGTTTGCCGCCTTTTCTGGCGATTCCAACGGCGGCCCAACCGGTAATCCATTTGCCGTTAAACTTCGCCACGGATTCGTCATCAAAATCGCGCCGGAAAATATCCGTGCTGCCATTGATTTGGCCAAACACTTTTCCATCGTGGAACACCACCAACGGCCGGCGCGGAGCCTCGCCGCGATAACGGTCTTGATGGCGCGCGCCGTAGGTCCACGAACCGCGCGGCACCCACACGGCACCGCCGCCGGTGTTGAGCTTCGCGAAGGCGTTCCATTTGTCCACCGAACGCAACTTGCCCGCGTCGGAAAAAATCCAGCGCGACATCGCCACGCCGCCGTTTTCCTCGTGCAAAATATCCACGGGGTCAAATTCCAAACCGGAGTTTTCATAAAAACCCGTAAACGGATTTTTGCCGGTGGGGTCATCCTTTTGCGGAATGGAATCGAGCCGATGCACCCATTGCTTTTTTCCGGTTCCAGCATCCACCGCAAAAATCAGCACGCCGCCATCGGCGAGCTGTTGGCGGCCGGCCACAAAATAGGCGGTGTTCTTTTTGACCAACACCGCGCCGGGCACGGGCCACGGGCTTTCCACTTGGCCGTAGGCCACGATGCGTTCATCGACCGGCGCGGCGCGCAGTTCCCACGCCAGTTCGCCGGTGTCCGCGCGCACGGCGTACACAAAACCCGCGTGACAACCGAAGAGCGCAAGCCCGCGATGAATGGTCGGCGGCAAATCCACCCGACCGCGCGCGGTGAAAATCCAAAGCATTTTGCCGTCGGCGGCATTCATCGCGATGACCTCATGCGCGTCGGACCGCGCCACAAACACGCGCCCATTGGCAATCGTCGGCGCGCTGACAGGGCCTTTCACAAAAGGATTCTCGCGCCAATCAAAAGCAATCGGCCCATCCGGCAATGGCTCGGGCTGCAGCTTCACGCTCCATTGCGATTCCAACTTCGCCGGGCCAGCCGCGATGGAAGCGCCACTGCGCCAGCGGTCACCGCGATAGGTGGGCCAATCAGCGGCGGCGGGATTTTTTGCATTTGCATCCACCGACGCGGAGCCTTTTATCAATGGAAACTTCACTTGGTCGATGGGTGTTTTCAACGGACTGTTTTCCAGCGCCGGCGCCATGGCCACGAAGCCGCGCAGCATCGGCCAACACGTGCAATGCTTGGGCGTGGTGTAAATCAATCCATTGGCAGGCACCCAACCGTTCTCGCGCGAGCAGTTGGCCTTGGTGATGCGATTGGCCACGATGTCGCCGGTTTTCATATCTGTGAAGTCGAGCACGCCGGCAAGGACATAACGCGGCGTGGCGACCGGCGGGAAACAATGCGTGAGTCCGGCCGGCAGCGTGCGCAGCACCTTGCCGGTTTTGGGGTCCAGCGCGGAGACCTCGGTGAGCGCGCGCGTGGTGCCTTCCTTGGTGGCGGTGTTTTCGCGGCCGCCGTGGAGAATCCACAAATCTTTTTCCGTGAACATCGCGCGCGCTTGGCGGTTGTGATTCATTCCGGGCGGAAAAGTTTTCTCCCACGCGAGCTGGCCCGTTTTTGTGTCGAGCACGTGCAGCGCGTTGCCGGCGTCGTGGTCGCTCAGCGACGACACCTCGTACGCCACTTGCTCGCCGTGCATCACGGTGCGATAAACTTTTTTCATCCACGGAAAATGCGAGGCGTGCCAATTCACCTTACCGGTTTTCAAATCCACCGCCATCGCTTCGGCCGGTTCGCCGCGCTTGAGGCGACCGCGGATGAAGCTCACCGTGTCCTCCGCCGCCGCGAGATTGCGCGGGTCGCCCGCGTCGTGTTGCCACAGTTGCTTGGCTGTCTGCGTACTGAAGGCGCGCACCTGTTTGTCGTCAGACGCGATGATGATGTCGCGATGATGAATCACCTCGTTGGGCTCGCTCATTCCCGGATACTCGCGCGCGACCTTGCCCGTGGCCGCCTCCAGCGCGATGAGCTTGCCCTTGACGATGGCGAACAGAAACTTGCCCGAAGCCACCGGCCGCGCGCGGTTGCCCGAAAGGCGTGGCAGACTGAATTTGGCATCATTCACCTCGCCCCGCATCAAGTCGCGATGCCAAAGGCGCAGCCCATTAAAACTATCCCGCGCCAGCACGCCGCCGTAAAAATTACGCCCTTCATCGCTCACCAACCCCTCCACCTCCTCCATCGCCGCCGCCACCCAACGCACGCGCTTGGGCGGGCCCACCGCGGTGTCCAGCGAAACCGCATTACCACTCGCCCCGTGCCGCGAATGCGTCCACGAATCCATATTCCCCGGCCAAGGCTTGCGCGCGATGAGCCCACCATCCTTCGCGCGCGAAATGGCCTCAAACCCAGCCGCCTTCAACTGCGCCTCCTTCACCCCCGCCCGCGGTGAAACCGTCACAAACCCGCGCGGCACCAAAACCCGAAACACCTCCACCAACGGCACTTCCCCCAAATCTCGCACCGTCACCTCGTTCACCAAATTTTCCGTGTACGGCAAATGCTTTGCGTCATCTAATTTCTCTGCTGATACCAGTCCATAAATCCCGGCCTTCGTCAGAGCCGCGCGCGCCCGTTGCACCCGCGCGCCATCCGCATCCAAAACATTCACCACAAACCGCCCCGTCCCCGCCAACCGCGCTGCGGCACTCGAATCCGCCGCGCCCAACTGCACCACCAACCCGCCCCGCGCCTGAGCCGCATCAAGCGTCAACGCGCCAATCAACAGGAGAGTGAAAGTAAACAAAAACGAACGATCAGAGAATGAGTTCATCGGCAAAGCCTAGGCCCACCATCCGTCCCCGTCAACCGGAAGGAGAACTTCTTTGAACATGGATTTTCAGGGTTATCGCTAAGGCAAATCTCGCTTGGCCGCCCAGAAAATAGCGTTCACGAGCATCTGCCGAAAATTTTCGTTTTTGAAATCCTCGGGTACACCGAGGGAGGTGTAAAAAGTGCGGCGGCCTTTCACCTCGTTCACCCATGTGATGCCCTGCTTGTCTTTGCCCATGTCGCCCTGTTGCAGCAGCGTGGTCGTCTTCGCCAGCGGGCCGGCCTTGTAGAGCTTGCTCGAGGCGAATGGCCGCACGTCACGCAACACCGGATGCGCCTTGGCCACGTTGATGACCTTCAACGATTCATTGCTGAAATGCCCGAGGTAATTGCCGCCCATTACCTTGCGATCAAAAATCTCGTTATCCGCCTTTTGGAATGCATGACTTGCAGTGCGCACGCCCACGATGGGTTTACCCTTCTCCCAATGCGCACGGATGAGTTTCATCTGCGGCTCGACTAGTTTCATGCGACGCGCAAAAACAAACATCACGTCCGCGTTCTTAAGCGCACCAAGGTTCGGCAGTTTCTCAATGACATCGTGTCCCCAAGAGGCGGTAAACTTCACGTCGTAATGTTTCTCCATCCACGCGCTGAAGGATTTCATTGAGGCTTCGCTCTGATATTCTTTCGCGCCGGAAATGATATGAATCTTGAGTGCCGCCGCATCAACGAACGAAATGAGCACAAGCAATGTAAGCCAAAAAATGAAACGTGTTTTCATGGTCAAGCACCAGTGTGCACCGACCCGCCGCGCTTGGCAATGCCATTGCCGCATCAATCCACCCCTTGAGGAAGTCCTTGAGCAGACGAGGGAGGAGGCGTAAGGTGGCCTCCGTGAAGCAATTTTTTTTGATTATTGTGGTGATGGGGTGTGGACCAATAAGCCTGACCGCTGGCGAATTGCCCCGATTACCCAAAGCACTTGACCCAAAAAAACAATCCTATAGTGAGCAGAAAAAACTGCCTGATCTGACAAAGACTTACTTCAGCACTTCACCACAAGATTTAGATGACGGGTTGGATGTAGGCATATTGGATTTACCGGGTACTAGGAAGGCGATCAAGGCATTGGTCGCTGATGATAAGGCGGGTAAATATTCCAACTTAGATAGCATTCTGCTCTGGAAAGACGGTAAGTTGCTTTTCGAAATGTACAGCCGGCGCGGACGGGTAGACGCGCCGCACTACACCATGTCCGTCACCAAGACTCTGACGTCTGTCACCCTGGCACGGGCCATTCAGGTAGGGTTGCTGAAAATGGAAGACCTCGACAAACCGGTTATCAGCTTGATGCCTGAAATTGATCGGTCAAAAATCCAGCCCGGCGTTGAGACAATCACCTTGAGAGATGCTCTCTATATGAAGTCCGGTTTGAGGTTCTCGGAAAAAAATTTCACGCGCACCCTTGGCAATAAATATCCTAGGCAAAAATATTTCCAGAAGTTGTTCGAGGAAACCGCTCCCATAACTCCCAAGGGCAAGCAGTATAAATATACCGGTACAGACCCGTCATTGATCATGATGATCATCGATATTAAAACCCGGGGTACTGTGCAGAAGTTCATTGCCAAAGAGGTCGCTGGAAAATTCGGCGCGATCTATTGCTGGGATGATCAAGGCTGCGGGATTCCAAAATGTGGTGCTGGGAGCAGCTTTACCTCACGATCGCTATTGAAAATCGGGGCGGCCATCATTCAAGGCGGTAAGTACAACGGCGAACAACTGCTATCAGCTGAATATGTTAAGTTGATTATGGACAGAAAAAAGGGCGAAGGATATTTCTACCATTTCCATAATCGTCGGAAAAAGACAGCCGGCAAAGACGTCTTTTTCATAAGTGGTATTGGAGCAGGCGGCCAATATATGGCCACTTTCCCGGAATTAAACATCGTCGCCGTCGCGACTGCGCATAACCAAAAGCAGATCAACCTGCCCTTGAATGCGATCTTGGAACACCTGATCCCGCTATTTGTAGAATAGTCATTACACCTAAATTACTTGCTTAGAAGTTGAAATAGAGGACATCCAAACAAAGAAGGAAAAGATGACCCCATTTCACAATTGGCGTTGCCGAAGTGCAAAACAAACAGCCCTTTAGCCTCCCTGAATTCAATCGGTTAAGGAGGATGGCAGAAGGCATATGACGCTGGGAGTGCCTCCTCCCACCATCTTCATAGCTTTACTCGCACCGGTATTGTGGGTCAACTAGAGCGACATGGATGACCAAAACCATAATCCACTTTCGGCAGAGGAACATTACATAATCGAAAACAAGGGAACGGAGCCGGCCTTTTCGGGGGAGTACGACGCCTTTTATGAAGCGGGGACTTATGCCTGCCGACGATGCAATGCCCAGCTATACCGCTCTGAGGACAAGTTCGACGCCCATTGTGGCTGGCCAGCGTTCGATAAGGAAATACCGGACGCCGTGAAGCACCTGCCTGACCCGGACGGAATGCGAACGGAGATTGAGTGTGGCAATTGCGGAGGTCACTTGGGTCACGTGTTCACAGGAGAAAACAAAACGCCAGCCAACGTTCGACACTGTGTTAACTCCCTTTCAATGAAATTCGTAAAAGGAAGTCACTAGAGGCAACCAGCATTCATGCTGAACAGTGTCCCCATTCATCGTTGCCAGTGGAAGTCCTTGAGCAGGTGTGGCGGGAGGCGTAGGATGTGGCGCATGCGATACTTCCTTTTGATATTAGCTGCGGTGGTGTTGGTGGGGCCCGTCAGCTTGGTCGCCGCCGACAAGCCGAACATCATCTACGTCATGTTGGACGACGCCGGCTATGGCGACTTCGGCGCCTTCGGTTCCAAACATGTCAAGACGCCGACCTTCGATAAGATGTGTCGCGAGGGCATGAAGTTCACCCAGCATTACTCGGGTTCTGCTGTCTGCGCCCCCACCCGCTGCGTGCTGATGACCGGACTGCACACCGGCCATTGCCGTCGCCGCGACAACACCGCCAAGGCCCTGCAGGACGAATTGTCGGCCAAGAACGGTCGACCACTGGTTTTTCTGCGTGACGAGGACTTGACCGTGGCCGAAGTCATGAAGAAGGCGGGTTATGTTACCGGCGGCATCGGCAAGTGGGGCCTCGGCAATCCCGGTTCAAGCGGCGTTCCGGAGAAGCAGGGCTTCGACTACTGGTACGGGTATCTCGACCAAGTGCATGCCCACAATCATTTCCCTACCGAGATCTGGGAAGGCGGCAAAATGATCCCCCTGCCCGGCAACGCCAAGGGTAAGAAGGCATCCTACGTTCCGTATCTTCAGGAGGAGAAAACACTTTCCTTCATCAAGCGAAACAAGGACAGGCCGTTCTTCCTCTATTTGGCCTACACGCCCCCGCACGGAGCTTACGTCATACCCGAGGACGACCCCGCCTTCGCCCTCTACGAAAACATTCCCGGCGGTAAAACCGTTCGCCACTACGCATCCATGATCACCCAAGTCGACCGCTCGGTGGGCAAAGTGATGGCCCTGCTCAAGGAACTGGAGATCGACGAGCGAACCATCGTGTTCTACACCAGCGACAACGGGCCCAACAAACCATTCGTGGGTCCTCTGGGCAGCAACGGCGGCCTCAGAGGTGTAAAGCGCCAGCTTTATGAGGGCGGCATCCGAGCCGCCATGACGGTGCGTTGGCCCGGCAAAATCCAAGCGGGCGTAACCAGCGATTTTGTCTGGGATATGCGCGACGTTTTTCCCACCGCCTGCGAACTCGCCGGCGTGCAAGCGCCCAAACATCTCGACGGCATCTCGGTCCTTCCCACCTTGCTGGGCAAAAAACAAAAGGTGCGTGAGGCCCACTACTGGGAAATCCACTCTCCCTTCCAGCAAGCGGTCCGTATGGGATCATGGAAGGGCATCCGTTTCGGCACCAAGGCGCCTCTCGCGCTTTACGACCTGAAAACCGACAGAGGCGAAAAAAACAATGTTGCGGCGAAGCATCCTGAGGTGGTGCGCAAAATGGCGGCCTTCTTGGCCACCGCACGCACAGAGTCCAAGTATTTTCCGGCCAAGGAAAAAGCGGCCCAGAAGAAAAAACCACGCAAGAAGAAGTGAGGCTTTCCTTCTCCGCCAAAGGCAGGCAAAAAACAAAGCCATGAGGGTTGGTTTCATTTACGACCCTCAACGAAAGGATCGCCGGCCTTGCTTTTGCGGGATTCCGGGGCATAGAGGCGGACATTCCGAACCCTGCCCGCGTCATCGAAACTGCCAAAGCCGATGCGGCCCCAGTCGAAGGTCTTGTCGGTGGCCCGCATGATGGGCTTCTCCATGTCGTTGACATAAACCTCGATCTTGCCTGAAGCATGTTCGCGAACGAGGCGGACCCGGTGCCAGTCCTTGGCACTCCACTTGTGTCCCTTGGTGGTTTCATGGGAAATCTTAATCCGGGGCTTGTCGTTCACAATAAAACAATTGTGGGCGTGAGGGTCGGTCACGCTGGCAATATGCGTGTAGTAGAAGTGGGAGCGATCCTTAAAACCGTAGAAGACGCACATATCCCGGTGGCCGTATTCCTTACCCGTTTGCTGAAGCTCGGCCTCGAGCACGAAGTCCTTCACCTCCACGTCCCGGATTAGGCCAATGGTCAGGGGGGAGCGCACCTTGTACTTGTACTTGCTTGGTTTGGTCTTGAACTCGATAAAGCTCTTGCCTCTCACAGCGGGCACTTTCCAATTGCCAGGGGTGGTGAACCAAAAACGATTTTTCTCTTTAGCCTCATTGCCCTCAAAATCTTGGGAGTACACCAGCTTGTAGCCGGCAGGAATGCCTTTGGGCAGTAGCGCTTTCCCCTCCGCACCCGCCAAAGGTGAACATAAACACAAAGCCAACAACACCATGAGTGGGGGATTCATTGCCGACACCATATCCCCGCCGCTGAAAAGAGACAACCTGATTTACGGTTGCGCAAAAGGCGGCGGCGCGGTTTCATCGCTGCACACCATGAAAATACTCCGCGCATTTCTTGTCATTCCCCTCCTCCTCATCGCCAATCCAGCCCAAGCCGCTTTGCGCGCGGGGGCGCGGGTGGTTGATGCCACGCCAACGGTGTTGCCGGTTCATGTCAATGGCGGCATGCGCCAGCGCGAACTGGAGGAAGTGGGCTCACGCATCAAGGTGCGGGCCATTGTGCTGGATGATGCCAAAACGCAGCTGGCCATTGTGGTGGTGGATAGCTGCATGATGTCGCGCGCGTTTTTGGATGAGGCCAAAGCAGCCGCAAGCAAGAAGACCGGCATTCGCACGGACCGCATGTTTATCAGTGCCACACACACGCACTCGGCGCCGGCGAGCATGGGGTGCCTCGGCACGAATGTGGATCCGCGTTATCCGTTGCTGCTGAAGCGCAAGATTGTGGAGGCGATTGACGGCGCGAAGAAAAATCTGGAACCAGCGCAGGTGGGTGCGGCGGTGTTTGATGCGAATGAGTTCACGGCGTTGCGGCGTTGGATCAAGCGGCCGAGCCAAATCAGCAACGATCCCTTTGGGAATCCCACCGTGCGAGCCACCATGCACGCGGGCAGTAATTGGGACAACGTCACCGGCGAGAGCGGCCCGGAAGACCCCGACTTTTCGCTCATCAGTTTTCAATCGCTCAAGGGTCGGCCGATTGCCGTGCTCAGTAATTTTTCGATGCACTACTTCAGCGGCGTAAAAGGGCTCAACGCGGATTACTTTGGGCTGTTCAATGATATGATGACGTTGCAACTCACGCCGCCGAACAACAAAAAAAACGAAACGCTGCATCCGCCGTTTGTCAGCGCGATTGGCCACGGCTGCAGCGGCGATATTTGGCGGCGCGATTATACAAAGCGACCGCTTGCCAATCCAAAGATTGAAGATTACACCGCCGCCCTCGTGAAGAAGGCGATGACCGCGTACGACAAAATCAAATATAACCGTAATGCCACGCTCGCAATGGCCGAAGCCAAGCTGTTACTGAAATTTCGCGCGCCCAACAAGCAGATGCTCGAATGGGCGCAACGCATCGTCGCCAAGACCGAGGGACTGCCCAAGACACAGGAGGAAATTTACGCGCGCGAACAAATCTTCCTGCACGAACGCCCCGAGGCCGAGCTGATCTTGCAAGCCATCCGCATTGGCGATATTGGCATCACCGGTATTCCCAATGAAGTCTACGCGCTCACAGGCCTCAAACAAAAAGCCCAAAGCCCGCTCGCAACGACCATCACCTTCGACCTCGCCAACGGCTCCGAGGGCTACATCCCTCCGCCTGAGCAACACGTCCTCGGCGGCTACAACACATGGGCTGCGCGCACTGCCGGCCTTGAGCCCTCCGCCGAGCCGCGCATCGCCGAGGCGTGCCTGCAACTGCTCGAGAAAGTTTCCGGCAAACCGCGCCGCATACCAACCGCCACGCGCGGTCCCGCCGCCAAGGCCATCGCCGCCGCCAAGCCCATCGCGTGGTGGCGCATGGATGAATTCAACGGCCCGCGCGCGGTGGATGAAATGAACCGGCACGATGGCATTTACGAAACGCAAGTAGCCTATTACCTCGCCGGGCCGCATTCAGAAAAATTCACGCCCGGCCAAGTCAACCGCGCCGCCCATTTCGTTGGCGAGCGAATGCAGGCGCGCGTCCCCAAGCTTGGGCCGCGTTACAGTGTGTCGCTTTGGTTTTGGAATGGCATGCCCAACGATTCCCGCGCCGTGCTCGGTTGGATGTTCAGCCGCGGCCGCAATCACGCCCGCCAAACGGGCGAACACCTCGGCCTCAACGCCAAAGGCCAACTCATATTCCAAAACGGCACTCAAACCCTCACTGGCAAAACCCCCGCCACCCGCTGGCAATGGCACCACGCAGTACTCGTGCGCGACGGCGAAACGGTGCAAGTGTATCTCGACGGCCAACTGCAAATCGAAGCCCAAGCCAAAGCGCTGCTCCCCGTGGAGACTCTCCACCTCGGTGGCCGCAATGATAACGAATCGAACTGGGAAGGGCGACTGGATGAAGC
>JAPKDK010000227.1 GCA_028872645.1 Verrucomicrobiota bacterium | reverse complement strand
AGAAATGGGATGTCAGCGCCGCCGCTCCGGCAGCGGTGGCCGTGGCCGGCCCCGCGGGTGGCGGTGGTGGCGAGGAAGCCGAGGAGCAGGATTCCTTTGACGTCGTTTTCGTCGGCGACGGCGGCAAAAAGATTCCCTGCATTAAAGCGGTGCGCGCCATCAAATCAGAACTTGGCCTGAAAGAAGCCAAGGATTTCGTGGAGAGCGCCCCGGCCCCGTTGCTGACAGGCGTGAGCAAGGACGAGGCTGAAGCAGCCAAGAAAGCGCTCGAAGAAGCCGGCGCGAAGGTCGAGCTTAAGTAGCCTGGTTTTTTACTGGGCATCGGCGGGGGCCGCAATCCCCGCCGGCCGCCCCGGCGATTTTGTATCAGCCGGGGCACACACAAGCGGATCTGCGGAGCCGCTCTTGGATGGGATAAAACGTGACAACAATTTGGGGGCAACCCCGACGGCCAGTGGCCGGCATGGACAAACAGCGATATGGCAGCGAACAAAAACGAGCGGATCAACTTCGGCAAGATTAAAGAGGTCCTTGAACCGCCAAACCTCATCGAAATCCAAAGCGACTCCTACGTCGATTTTTTGCAGATTGGTACTGCGTCTGAGAAGCGCAAAGAAGAGGGCCTCCAGGCTGTGTTCAAGGAGGTTTTTCCCATCGAAAGCTACGATGGTAATGTCACGCTGGACTTCCATAGTTATGAGATCAACCCGCCCAAGCAAACTTGGCTTGAATCCCTCGAGGATGGCGGCACCTACGGCGCGGCACTTTATGTAACCTTCCGGCTCAAGGAAGGCAAAGGCGTGAAAGAGGAAAAAGTGTTCATGGGCGAGATGCCTTTGATGACGCCCTCCGGCAGTTTTGTGATCAATGGCGCCGAGCGCGTGGTGGTCAGCCAGTTGCACCGTTCTCCCGGTTTGGCGTTCGAGGCTAATAAGCATGCCAACGGCAAGATGATGCATTCCTTCCGCATCATCCCCGATCGCGGTTCGTGGTTTGAGGCGCAGTATGATACCAGTGATTTGCTGTACGTGTATCTCGACCGCAAAAAGCGCCGCCGCAAGTTTTTGATCACCACTTTTTTCCGCGCGCTGTGTTTTCTTGAGGACGAGGATCTCAAGGGCACGGACAAGGAAATCCTCGAGCTGTTTTACGACATCGAGGAGATCACCCCCAAGGCCGCCGAGAAACACGCGAATCTCGCCAACCTCGTGTTGGTGGAGGACTCCGTGGACACGGAGAAAAACGTGATTGTGGCGCGCGCGTTCGAGCCGCTGTCTAAGGCGGTGCTCAAGCAGATTGCGGCGGTGAGTCAGGGTAAGATTCGCGTGGTGGATACCACCCGCGATGAGGGCCTCATCATCAAGTGCATGAAGAAGGATCCGACTCATAATGAGGAGGAAGCTCTGAAGGAAATTTACAGCCGACTACGCCCTGGCGATCCGCCCACGGTGGCCAACAGCCGCGCGCTGCTCAAGCGTTTGTTCTTTGATCCCAAACGCTACGATCTCGGCCGCGTGGGCCGTTACAAGATTGGCCAGAAACTCGGCTTCGAGGATCCCAAACAATCGCGCGTGCTTACCCGCCACGATTTGGTGGAGGCCACCCGCTATTTGCTCACGCTCAAAATGGGCGGGGGCGTGCTGGACGATATTGATCACCTCGGTAGCCGCCGCGTGCGCACCGTGGGTGAATTGCTTTCCAACCAATGCCGCGTGGGGCTTGCCCGCACAGAGCGCTTGGTGAAGGAACGCATGACGTTGTTCGATCGCGAAAGCGGCACGATGACGCCTGCAAAACTGGTGAACCCGAAGGCGCTCTCCGCGGTGATCCGCGACTTTTTTGGCCGCAGCCAGCTCAGCCAGTTCATGGACCAAATCAACCCGCTGGCGGAGACGACCCACAAACGGCGCTTGTCCGCGCTGGGCCCGGGCGGCTTGTCGCGCGAGCGTGCGGGCTTTGAGGTGCGCGATGTGCACCCGAGCCATTACGGTCGCATTTGCCCTGTGGAAACTCCCGAAGGCCCAAACATCGGCCTCATCGCGAGCCTCGCAACTTTTGCCCGCGTGAATGATTTCGGCTTTCTCGAAAGCCCCTATCGCAAGGTGGTGAAAGGGCGCGTCACGGAAAAGATCGATTACCTTACCGCCGATGCCGAGGAAAACTTCACGGTGGCTCAGGCCAATGCGAAGATTGACGACAAGGGGAAATTTTTGACCGAGTTTGTGTCTTGCCGATGCCGAGGCGATTTCATCGATGTGGAACCCAAGGGCGTTCATTACATGGATGTGTCGCCCAAGCAATTGGTCTCCGTGGCGGCGGGGTTGATTCCCTTCCTCGAGCACGATGACGCGAACCGCGCGTTGATGGGCTCGAACATGCAACGCCAAGCCGTGCCGCTGCTCATCACTGAGGCACCTTTGGTGGCGACGGGTATGGAGCGTCGATTGGCTGAGGATTCGTGTGCGGTAATAATGGCCGAAGTGGCGGGCAAGATTGCCTCCGTTACCGGCGAGCGCATTATCATCACCAAGGACGGCACGATGCCTGTCAGTAAGCGGAAATTTAAACACGATCCCGAAGGTGGCATTTGGGTGTATGAATTGCGCAAGTTTATGCGCTCCAACGCCGGCACTTGCGTGAACCAGAAACCGCTGGTGCATTTGGGAGAATCCGTGAATAAGGGGCAGGTTATCGCCGATGGCCCCTGCACCGAGGACGGCGAACTGGCACTGGGCAAGAATGTGCTCGTGGCGTTTATGCCGTGGAATGGATACAACTTTGAGGACGCCATTATGCTCAGCAAACGCGTGGTTAAGGATGATGTATTTACCTCCATCCACATCGCGGAATACGAAGTGGGCGCGCGCGACACCAAGCTTGGCCCGGAAGAAATCACGCGCGACATTCCGAATGTCGGCGAGGAAGCACTGGCGAATTTGAGTGCCGATGGCGTCATTCGCGTGGGTGCGGAAGTGAAGCCGGGCGACATTCTCGTTGGCAAAATCACACCCAAGAGCGAAACCGAACTGGCGCCGGAAGAGCGTCTGTTGCGGGCTATCTTCGGCGAGAAAGCCGCCGACGTGAAGGATACGTCCCTTAAAGTGCCAAGCGGCACTTATGGCATCGTGATGGATGTGAAGGTTTCCTCCAAAAAGGAAAAGGACACCAAAAGCACCAGCAAAAAGGGTGAGAAACAGGTGGCCGATGAATATAAGAATCGGCTCACCGATTTGCAGGATCAACTCACCGAGGCGTTATCGAACATTTTGCTCGGCGAAAAAATCCCGCTCGATGTGGTTAATAGCGAGACCGGCGAAATCATCATTCCCGCCAATCGCAAGATTACCAAAACCCTCCTTCGCAAGCTGGCGAGTGTTTGCGATAAAATCGAAATCGATCCCTCGCCTATCCGCAATAAGATCAACGAAATCCTCGGAGCCTTCCTCAAGCGCTTTGAGGATTTGAAAACGGCCCACAGCGACGAAGTGAGCCGCGTGGAAGCCGGCACGGATGTGGATCCGGGCGTGGTGAAGCAAGTGAAAGTTTATCTTGCCTCCAAGCGCAAGCTTTCGGTCGGTGACAAAATGGCCGGCCGCCACGGTAACAAGGGCGTGGTAGCCAATATCGTCCCCGAGGAAGACATGCCCTACCTTAAGGACGGCACCCCGGTGGACATCGTGCTCAACCCCCTCGGTGTGCCCTCGCGCATGAACGTGGGGCAGGTGCTCGAGACGCACTTGGGCTGGGCCGCCAAACTGCTGGGCTTGAAATTTGCCACACCGGTGTTTGATGGCATTCCGGAAACGGAGATTCGCAAATACCTTGAACAGGCGGAAGCCTTGAGCAGCGACAAACTCGTAGGTGAAAACGGCAAAACTTATTTGTATGACGGCCACAGCGGTGATCGCTTCGACCAGGAAATCGTGGTCGGCTACATTTACATGTTGAAGCTCGGCCACCTCGTGGCGGATAAAATTCACGCCCGCGCGGTGGGCCCGTACAGCCTCGTTACCCAGCAACCATTGGGCGGCAAAGCGCAGTACGGCGGTCAGCGTTTCGGCGAAATGGAAGTGTGGGCGATGGAAGCGTACGGTGCGGCTTACACCTTGCAGGAACTGCTCACTGTCAAATCCGATGACGTGCAGGGACGCACCCGCATTTACGAAAGCATCGTGAAGGGCGACAACTCGCTGGACGCCGGCATTCCCGAATCCTTCAACGTGCTCGTCAAGGAAATGAAGTCGCTCGGCCTCGAGGTGGGCGTGGGCTACACCAACCCCGCCGACAACCCCGCCGAAGCCGATAACACCCTGGCCATCCTCGCCAGCTAACCTAAACAAAAACTAATTTGGAAAAAAATATGAGCGACACTGCCAATCAATCCGCCCGTGAATTGCTGGGACTCGAACGCGTGAACCTCGTGGATCACGTCTCCCTGTCCGTCGCCGGCCCCGAATCCATCCGCCGCTGGTCCAAGGGCGAGGTTAAAAATCCCGAGACCATCAACTACCGCACCTTCAAACCCGAGAAAGGCGGCCTCTTTTGCGAACGTATTTTTGGCCCCGTCAAGGATTGGGAATGTTCCTGCGGCAAATACAAGCGCATTAAATACAAAGGCGTCGTTTGCGATCGTTGCGGCGTGGAGGTCACCCTCGCCCGTGTGCGCCGCGAGCGGATGGGCCACATCGATCTTTCCGTGCCGGCCACGCACATTTGGTTTTTTAAGTGCATGCCCTCGCGCCTCGGCTTGATGTTGGATATGACCGGCCGTCATCTCGAGCGCGTCATTTACTACGAGGACTATCTCGTGGTGGATCCGGGCGAAACGCCGTTAGAGCG
>JAPKDK010000019.1 GCA_028872645.1 Verrucomicrobiota bacterium | reverse complement strand
GAGAAGCTCATTAAAAAATCCAAATGCCTCTACGGGCTCACGCATAATTACACCGGCTATCCGCTCGTGAAACAAGCGCGCGATATGGTCGCCAACGGCAAGCTCGGCAAAATTCGCAAAGTCGTCGTCGAGTATCCCCAAGGCTGGCTCGCCACGCGCTTGGAATTAACCGGCCAAAAACAAGCTGGCTGGCGCACCGACCCTAAACGCAGCGGCGCCGCCGGTTGCATAGGCGACATCGGCACGCACGCCGAGAACCTCGCCGAGTACATCACCGGCCTGAAAATCAAGGAACTCGCCGCCGACCTGACAGCTTTCGTCAGCGGCCGCAAGCTCGATGACGACGGCAACCTGCTGCTGCGTTTCACCGGCGGCGCCAAAGGCGTGCTGCACAGTTCGCAAATTGCCGTTGGCGAGGAAAACAATCTCAGCATCCGAGTCTACGGCGAACGCGGTGGCCTCGAGTGGCACCAAAACGACCCCAACACTTTGCTCCTAAAATGGCCCGACCAGCCGATGCAAGTCTATCGCACCGCCAACGGCTACCTCAGCCCCGCAGCCGCCGGTGCCTCCCGCACCCCGCCCTCGCACCCCGAAGGCTACCTAGAAGCGTTTGCAAACATTTACGTAAACTTCGCCAACCACATCCGCGCCAAGCTCGACCGCCGCAAACTCGCCAAGGACGACCCCGCGCTGGACTACCCGAAAATCAAAGACGGCATCCGAGGCATGGCCTTCATCGAAGCCGTCGTAAAGTCCTCCAAAAATAATGCCCGCTGGACGAAGCTAAATGTGTAATCGGAACAACTTCCCCTTCCAAAAACCGCAATAATCGGTACTAATCCGCAGGAGGTTTCGCATGAACAACCAAGATTCTTCAGAAGAAAATCGCGGCCAATGGGGCTCCAAGCTCGGCTTCATTATGGCCGCCGCCGGCTCGGCAGTGGGCCTCGGCAACATCTGGCGCTTTCCCTATGTGACCGGTGAAAACGGGGGGGCGGCATTTGTGCTCGTTTACCTCGCGTGCGTTTTCTTCATTGGCGTGCCATTGCTCTACGTAGAACTTTCGCTGGGCCGGGCCAGTGGCCGCAACCCCGTCGGCGCGTTCAAAAAAACCGGTGGAGGGTTGCCGTTTATTTTAACGGGTGTGCTGTGCCTCATGGCATGTTTTTTTGTGCTCACTTATTACGGCGTCATTGCCGGTTGGACCATCAGTTATGCGTGGAGCGAAGTGACGCAAAGTTCACTCGTGTTTTCGGAATACACTTCCAATACAGCGTCCGTACTGCCGGTGTTCGCGGTGTTCATTGCGTTGACGATTTGGATCGTCAGCGCGGGCGTGGAAAAGGGCATTGAAAAATGGTCCAAGATTTTGATGCCCCTACTGTTTGTGATGATGGTGGTCATCATTGTTCGCAGCCTCACTTTGGATGGAGCGGAAAAGGGGCTGAAATATTATCTGTCCCCAGACTTCAGTAAAATCAACGGCAAGGTCGTTTTGATGGCGCTGGGCCAGGCGTTCTTCTCGTTGAGCGTGGGTTGGGGCCTGATGATCACGTACGGCTCGTATATGCCAAAATCGCAAAACATCGTGACCAACGGCCTATGGGTCGCATCGGCCGATACGTTGGTAGCGATCCTCGCTGGCTTTATGGTGTTCCCGGCGGTATTCGCATTCGGGATGGATCCCGGAGCCGGACCTGGCCTGACCTTTGTGACGCTGCCAAAAGTCTTCGCGCAAATGCCTGCGGGTTGGGTTTTCGGCACAATCTTCTTCTGCCTGCTTTCCGTTGCAGCACTCACCTCATCGATTTCTATGCTGGAAGTGCCGGTGTCCTATTTCGTGGACAAAAAATCTTCCGCCCGAAAAAAATCCGCCATCATCGTGGGGATCGTGGCCTTTCTCATTGGTATCCCCTCCGCGATGTCCAAGGGCGGCAGTGAGTTTTTCAGCAACTTGGAGTTCTTTGGGAAAACCGGTTTTCTCGACATTATGGATCAAGTGTTTGGCACCTTGGCGCTCATTTTCATTTCGTTGATGCTTAGCATTTACGTTGGATGGGTTTGGAAGCCCGCTTCAGCAATCAAAGAAATTGAGGAAGGTTGCCCATGGTTTTCAAAGCCACTTGTCGGCGGCATTGCTCCGTCTCAAGTGTGGGCGTTTTTCATCAAATACATTTGCCCCATCGTGATTAGTTTGGTGCTTCTCAACGCGCTGGGAATATTTAGCGAAAAAGAGTCTGAACCTGCCGAGCCTACGCCGGAGGAGCAAACGTCTCCTGAAGATAATGCAAGCTCTGAGTCGCAATAGCTTCCGGACCTTCCTCGAACTTGAACACTTCCACCGACACCACGCCGGTGTAGTTTACTTCTTTGAGCGCGGCGGCGATGGGTTGGTAATCCACCTCGCCGAAACCGGGGCCTTTTAGGTTTTCGTCATTGGCGTGGAAGTAGCCAAATTCACCGGCGCTTTCGCGGATGATTTCAGGGATCGGTTTACCCATCGAGCACATTGCTTTTACGTCGAGGATGATTTTGAAATTCGGGCTGGCGAATTGCTTGGTGAACTTAATAGCCTCGGTGTGGGTGTTTACGAAATTGGTTTCGCTGGGCGCAAGGGGCTCGAAGTTGATGACCACTTCGCGTTCGGCGGCGTGCTTCACGCTAGGGCGAAATACTTCCGTGGCCCATTCCCACGCTTGCTCGTAGCTTACGCCGTCCATTAAATTGCGCTGATACGGCGAGCCGACGATGATGGATCGCCCGCCAAAATCCGCGCAGCAATCCACGAGGTCCACAAAATACCGCGCTGTCTTTTCGCGGATGGATGCATCGGTGTGCGTCATGTGCATTCCTTCCGCCTTCACGAGCACCCAGTGGATGCCGGAAATCTCAATGCCAGTCTTGGCCGCGAGATCCTTCACGCGCTGCCGTTCGGCGGCGGAGATGTCGGTCACATAATTGGAAATTGTAAACGGCGCAATCTCAAGGCAGTCGTAGCCGGTCTTGGCCGCGTATGCCATGGTGTCCTCCATTGTCCACCCTTCAAAAATCTCATTGCAGATGCCGAATTTCATTGGCGCAATCACGCCGGTTGGGCAATGATTTGTCCAGCAATTTCACAATGGATGGTCACCGATTATTTTACACGAGCCCCGTCAACGACGCCGAGCTCCTCGCTGTGATGCTGGAAAAACACGGCATCATCGCCCCCGAAAAAGTCATCGAACCGATGCCCGAAGGCGAAGATGAATTCAGCCGCCCCGTGGAAGTGTGGGTGTCCGAAGCGGATTATGACCGTGCGCATCAGCTTTTCTTTGGCGATAGCGAAGATGAGCTTTAAGCCAAAATGGCTTTTACCGGATGCGCTTCCTCCACTCCGGTCAGGCGTTGGTCCAATCCTTGGAAGGGGAAGGTGAACCGGGAGTTATCAATGCCCATGCAGTGCAAAATCGTGGCGTTGAGTTCGTTGAGGTGTACGGGGTTGCGGGTGATGTTGTAGCTGAAGTCGTCGGTAGCGCCGTGAGTGATGCCGGACTGGATACCGCCGCCGGCCATCCACATGCAGAAGTTGCGCGGGTGATGGTCGCGTCCGTAGTTCTCGCGAGTGAGTTTGCCCTGACAATAAACCGTGCGGCCAAACTCGCCGCCAAAAACGATGAGCGTGTCATCGAGCATGCCTCGCTGCTTGAGATCTTTGACGAGGGCCGCGGTTGGCTGGTCGACGTCCATGCATTGGTTTTTGATGTCCGCGGGCAACGAGCCGTGTTGATCCCAGCCGCGATGGAGAATTTGCACGGTTCGCACACCGCGCTCGATGAGCCGCCGGGTGAGGAGCGCCGCATGCGCGAAGGTGCCGGGCTTTTGGGCGTTGGGGCCGTACATCTCGAGGGTGGCTTTGCTTTCCTTCCCGAGGTCGGTGAGTTCGGGTACACTCGTTTGCATGCGGAATGCCATCTCATATTGGGCAATGCGCGTTTGTGTTTCCGGATCGCCAAATCGCTCGAAGGTTTTTTGGTTTAACTTGCCGAGCGCGTTGAGCATGGCGCGCCGGTCGCTGGGCACCACGCCGGGTGGGTTTTTCACGTACAAGACAGGGTCCCCGCTGCTGCGCAGTTTCACGCCGTCGAATTTGGATGGCAAAAATCCACTGGTCCACATGCGCGTGAACAGTGCTTGGCTCGGTTTTTTGACGGTGGGGGTGAACACCGCAAAGGCCGGTAGGTTTTGGCTTTCGCTGCCGAGACCGTAGCTGAGCCATGAGCCGAGGCTGGGTTTGCCGGGCACTTCGCTGCCAGTCATCACAAAAGTGCACGCGGGATCGTGATTAATCGCATCGGTGTGGACGGAGCGAATCATCGTGATGTCATCGGCGATGCCTTTCATGTGCGGCACCAGCTCGCTCATCTCAATGCCCGATGTGCCGCAGCGCTCAAAAGCAAATTTGCTCGGCGCCACGGGAAATCGTTTTTGGCCACTGGTCATCGTGGTGATGCGTTGGCCGTTCCGGATGGAGTCGGGCAACTCTTTATCAAAAAATTCTGTGAGCCGAGGCTTGTAATCGAAGAGATCAATCTGCGAAGGCGCGCCGTTCATGTGCAAATAAATGAGATTCTTCGCCTTGGGCGCAAAGTGCGGCAGCCCGGGCAGGGCGGGATGCATCTCGCTGGTCGTCGTCGCCTGAGTAGCCATGGTCCGTTGGCCAAGGAGTTGCGCAAGGGCAATGCCGCCCATTTTCAGGCCGGCGCCTTGGAAAAATTGGCGTCGGTTTTGTAACTGATGATATTCGTGCGCGGGATTCATGGGTCAGTTTTTGTTTACCACTTCGTCTAGATTGAGCAGCAGATTTGCCACGAGCGTCCACGCCGCGAGGTCAACGGGCTTGAGTTTCGGGTCAGCTTTGCTTTCGCCGAAGGCGATGAGTTTCTTGGCGGCCACGGTATCCTTCGTAAAACGGGCGCGATGATCCGCGAGCACATTCTCGATGATTTTTGCCTCGGTCGCATCCGGTTGGCGGGCGGTTACCACCCACCATGCCCAGCGGATGCGCGCGTTGTCATCCGCGCCGTCGGCATTGAGAATCCGCTGCGCCAAATTGCGCGCGGCTTCGACGTGTTGCACGTCGTTCATTAGCTGCAGCGCCTGCATGGGCGTGTTGCTGCGGCTGCGCACGGTGCAGCTTTGCTCGCGGCTGGGCGCATCAAAACTGGTCATAAACGGGGCTGGCGCGGTGCGTTTCAAAAATGTGTAAATGCTGCGGCGATATAGATCGTCGCCTTTGCCCTGTTTGTAGTTGCGCGTGTTGCTGGAGGCAAACCCAACGGGCTCCCAAATGTTGGGCGGCTGATACGGCCGCACGCCGCGTCCGCCGGCGGTGGACACAAGCAACCCGCTGAGACTGAGCACCTGATCGCGCAGCACCTCGGCATCCAGCCTGAAACGCGGCGCGCGTGCAAGCAGTCGGTTTTCCGGATCGCGCTTTAGCGACGCCGGAGTGGCGCGCGAGCTTTGCCGGTAGGCGTGGCTGGTAAGAATGCGCTTCAGGAGTCGCTGCACATCCCAGTCGTCCTCCACAAACTGCACCGCCAGCCAGTCGAGCAGTTCGGGATGCATCGGTAACTCGCCCTGCGTGCCGAAGTCCGCACTGGTTTTCACGAGGCCCACGCCGAAGAACTGTTGCCAAATGCGGTTGACCGCCACGCGCGCGGTGAGCGGGTGCTTGCCGTCCACCAGCCAGTTGGCGAAATCGAGCCGGTTGTAATCGCGCTCCTTCGGCTTGGCCGGAAGCGGCGGCAAAAACGCAGGCACATTGCGGCTCACCTTTTCGCCGGGGCTATCGTACTGGCCGCGGAGCATCACGAAGCTCTGGCGCGGTTTGGGTAAATCCGCCATCACAAAAGTGACCGCTGTGTTTTTGTGGATGTCCGCCTGTTGTTTTTTCAGATTGGCCTTTTCGGTTTTAATCGGCGTCAGTTCTTTTTGTGCTCCCGCATACACTCGCGCCAACCAATGATGTCGCAATTCCGTTTCTTCAGCCTCCGTCCATTTGTCCGGAGCTTTGCCTTTGAACCGTTTTCGCAGAGCCTCGGTCAAATCCTTGTTTCGCTTGCCCTCGGCTTGCACTTTCCATGCCGTCCACGAGAGCGCGGGATCCTTGGCGGGATGGGTGGTGGACGACACGCCGGCTTTGTCCCAGTAAACTTTGCCGTCGAATTGTGTGAACGCCCAGCCATTGAGTTTCGCGCCCGGCTTCAGCCCCACTTGCGCGGCGTCCACCTCTAGCCGTACCCACTTGCCCGTCTCCGGCAAATCGCCAAAGCGCCGCCGACTGACCGAATCTTTGTTGCCCCAATCAATTTTGTCGCCGCCCCAGTACGCGCGATGCTCCCACGTGCCGTCGTTGAATTGCAGCATGATTTCCTTGGGCGGGTTCAACGTGTCGAGATAAACGTGGGCAAAAAGTTTCGTGCCCGACTCAATGGGCAGCGGAGGATTCGCGCCAGTGAAGAAATGTTGGCTCAACCCTTTCGCCTCACGCACGCTCGCTTTCGTGCCGCTAAACACCGGATCCGGTTTGCTGACAAATTTCCACGGCGTGTTGCCCTGTGCAACTCCTTTAGGCGGCACGGCATCTTCAATCCAAATCATTTCTTTTGTAATCGTTTTCGGCAAAGGCGTTTGCGAGGCAGGATCCGTGTATTTAATTTTCACCACCGCACTGGCGATACGTTGCTCGACGGCTTTAATTTTCGCATCCAATGCCGCCAGCTTTTCTGCACTGCCCGGCCGCGGCACGCGCAGGATGGGTGGCGTGTCGAGCTTGTTGCCGTCCAGCGCCGGATCGGCCGCGCTGTGGAAGAACGAATACATCGAGTAATATTCCTTCGTCGAAAGCGGATCGAACTTGTGATCGTGACACACCGCGCAACCTGCCGTCATGCCCATCCAAACCTCAACCGCCGTCGAGGTGCGATCAATCGCGTTGCGATAAATCCATTCCGCCGTGATGCTGCCACCCTCGCCGGTGGTGACATTGCAACGGTTGAAACCCGAGGCGATTTGCTGATCCAGCGTGGGCTTGGACAATAAATCGCCAGCTAATTGCCAACGCGTGAATTTATCGAAAGACAGATTTTGGTTGAACGCCCGTACCACCCAATCGCGATACGGCCACATCGAACGCTCGTTATCCAAGTGCAGCCCGTGCGTGTCCGCGTAGCGCGCGAGGTCCAACCAGTACCGCGCCATGTGTTCGCCATAAGTTTGGCGCTGCATCAAATTATCGATGAGCTTCTCCAGTGCCTTCGGTGATTTGTTCGCCAGAAATGCATCCACCTCTTTCGGCGTCGGCGGCAGTCCCGTCAAATCAAGATACACCCGCCGCACCAATGTTTCCGGCTTCGCCAATGGCGCGGCCTTCAAACCTTCCTTCGCCAATCGCCGTTGCAAAAACGCATCAATCGGATTCCCCTCGCCTGCAGGCACTTTTGATTTCTTAGGCGCGATGAACGCCCAATGCTTTTCGTACTTTGCCCCTTGCTCAATCCAGCGCTTGAGCGTTTGCTTCTCTTCGGCGGTGAGCGACTTTTTCGTTTCCGGCGGGGGCATTACTTCATTCGGATTCCCCGAATTAATCCGCGCCCACAATTCACTCTCCGAAACATTTCCCGCCACAATCGCTGCTACTCCTTTTTTGGATGCGAACGCATCCTCGGCAGCGTCGAGCCGCAGCTTTCCTTTTCGATGCTTCGCATCCTTTCCGTGACATGCAAAACAGTTCTTCGATAAAATCGCCCGCACATCGCGGTTAAACTCCACCGGTGCTGCCCACGCGCTGCCCGTCGCCAAGCACAAACCCATCGCCAGTCGAAAACTGCTCATGCCAAAAGAATAATCCATTTTCAAAATCAATCAAGCCTTCGAGGGTAGACGAGTGGGGAATGGGGGTTGTTCAAATTGACCACAGAGACATGTTTCTGTGGTCAAAAATTATTTAAGCAACTCCTCTGCGTGCTTGCGGGCGGCGGTGGATTGGCCACCTAGCATTCGGGCGAGTTCTTCGACGCGGGCTTCAGCGTCAAGGGGGGTGATGTTGGATTCGGTGCGACCGTCGATGACGGCTTTGCTGACGACGTAATGGGTCTGCGCTACGGCGGCGACGGGGGCGAGGTGGGTGATGCAAAGCACTTGGCGTTGGTCGGCGATTTGCCTCATGCGCTCGCCGACGGCGTGGGCGGTTTCGCCGCCGATGTTGGCGTCGACTTCATCGAAAATCAAAACGGGGATGGAATCTTCGGCGGCAAGCACGGTCTTGAGCGCGAGCATCACACGGGCGAGCTCGCCGGAGGAGGCGATGGACCGCAATGGCCGTGCGGGTTCGCCGGGGTTGGGGGCGAATTGGAATTCGACGGTGTCGAGCCCCGTGCCCTTGGCCTCGGCGGCAACGGCCGTGGTGGTGACGGCGACGTCGAGCTGGCTCTGGGCGAAGCCGAGGTCGTTCAAATGGATGGTGACGGCTTGGGTGAGTTTGGGGATGAGTTTTTTACGTTGGGCGGAAAGTTTTTTGCCGGCGGATAAAATTTCAGTTTCCAGCGTTTTCAATTCGGAATTCAAGCGCGCCAATTCTTCGTCGCGACTTTCGAGCACGGCGAGTTTTTTGGCAATCGCATCACCGAACTCCAGCACGGACTCAATGCTGCCGCCATATTTGCGTTTGAGAGATTGGGTGAGGTTGACGCGCTCCTCCAGCGCGTAGAGTTGGGCGGGGTCGATGTCCACGCGGTCGGCGTAGGCGGTGAGTTCGTTTTGCAGTTCCTGCAGATTGGCGCGGGCGTGTTCGTGTAGTTCCACGAGCGCGGCGGCGGTTTCATCAACTTTTTGCAAATCGGCCAGCACGCGGCCGAGTTCGCCGGAGCGGTCAAGTAGCGAGCCATCCGTTTCGCTGACGAGTTGCCGCGCACTTTGGCACAGCTCAAGCAAACGCGCGCCGTTGCTGGCGCGTTGGTAATTGGCATCGAAGTTTTCCTCATCGGCGGGGTTCAGCGCGGCATCAGAAATTTCCTTTACTTGAAATCTCAACAAATCGAGTTGCTGCGCGTAAGTGGCTTCGTCAACCACGAGATCGGCCTTTGCCTTTTCAATCTCCGTGCGGCCGCGCATCAATTCAGCAAAGTCATCGCGCGCTGGTTGCAATCCGCCAAAGGCATCGAGGATGTCGAGCTGGCGCGCGGGGTGCAGCAGCGATTGGTGGTCGTGCGCGCCGTGGACGTCCACGAGCCATTCGCCGATTTGCTTGAGCACGACGAGCGTGGTGGCGGTGCCGTTGACGAATTGCCGATTGCTGCCCGCCGCCGTAAAAGTGCGCTTGAGCAAAAGCTGATTTTCCTCGCACGGCTCCAGCCCGTGCGTCTCCAAAAAATCTACCAACGGCGCATCAAGCTTTTCCACATCAAAAGCCGCCTCCACGGTGCATTGGTCGGCCTCGGCGCGAATGAGCGTGCGGTCGGCGCGTTCGCCCAACACAAGATTCAGCGCGCCAATGAGAATGGACTTGCCCGCGCCCGTCTCGCCACTAATGGCATTGTAGCCACCCCCCAACTCCAAAGTGAGGTCCGTCACCAATGCAAGGTTGCGAATGCGAAGCGTATCCAACATGCGCGGGCATTGTGCCGAAAAGCGCGCGGGGGAAAATAAAATTGTGTTCACCGCCGCGATGGGGCATCCCTGCGGGGGTATGGCGTTTGAGTTTACATTTTTGGGGACGGGCACTTCGCACGGAGTGCCGGTGATTGGGAAGGAATATCCGCCGGAGTTCTTGGCCAACCCGAAGAATCATCGGCTGCGGTGTTCGATTTATGTGGTGACGGATGAAGTGCGGTTGGTGGTGGACACGACGCCGGATTTTCGCACGCAATGTCTGCGCGAAAACATTTGCACGCTCGATGCGGTGTTGGTGACGCACGCGCACACGGATCACATTATGGGGATGGATGATTGCCGGCGGTTCTGCGACATCAAGGGTGGGCCGCTGCCGATTTATGCGAACGCAACGACGATGGGCCACTTGCGCCGCGTGCATGCACATTCGTTTCACGACGGCGAAATGAAGAAGGGATATTTTAAGCCGGAACAAAACATCATCGACGACCCCTTCGAATTGGGCGACCTGCGCATCACGCCGGTGGATTTGCCGCACGGCGACATGGGATCCACGGGATTTTTATTTGAACAAGCCGGCCAAAAGAAACTCGCATACCTAACCGATGCCAAATCGATTCCCGCCGCCGTGGTAGAAACCGTGCGCGGCGCGGAAGTGGCTGTGCTCGACGCTCTCCGCCCGCAACCGCACTGGACGCATATGACGACCGAGGAAGCCCTCGCCGCCGCCGCCGCGATTGGTGCACGGCAAACTTACCTAACGCATCTCACGCATTTTTATGACCACGATGTGGATGATGCGAAGTTGCCGGATGGGGTGGGGTTGGCGTGGGATGGGCTGAGGGTAATTTTCAATGACCAATGAGCAAGTCCCAAGGAATGTCCAAACCCCAATAACCAATTTGAGTTTTGGGAATTGGTCATTAAAAAATGACCGCCCAAGCGCCGTTCTTCACAGGCGTCTCCGGCCGTTTTTCACGCTCCCATTTCGTCTTCGAACGAGCCTTCGGCGACGGGAAAGCACAACTGGTCGCGGACATATTGAATGCCTTCGATGGCGGTGGCGTCGGGGTCGCGGTAGTTGCTTTCGGTTTCGGCGATGAGCGGGGCAGTTTCGGTGCCCATAATTTTATTGTAGCGGGCGGGGTAGCCGATGTTGATGAGCATCTCGACGTAGCGCACCATATTGAGGTCGCCACTGCCAAGGTCGGTAAACTGCATCGCGCGGTTGCGCCAGTTGCCTTCCATCTTGCGCAGAGGCACGCCGGGTCGGACCACGAAATTTTTCACGTGGCATGCGTACACGCGATCGCGCACGGCGGGATGGGTGAAGCGCGTTTCCCAATCTTCGCCTTCCCAGCAATGAGAGGGATCGGCGTTGACGGTGAGGCAGGGATCGCCATCGCAAATTTCCACGAGCCGGCCAAACTCCTCCGCGCACATGGCGGCGGTGCCGGGATGGATTTCGTGCGCGAGAAAAATGCCGAGGCTGTTGGCATGCGCGCGAATCTTGGCGGTCTTTTTGACAAAGCGTTCCTCGCCTTCCTTGACCAAATCGAAATTGCCGCCGGCCCAGAATCCCCACGGGTAGCCGGTGGCCAATTCCCAGCCGTGCGAGGCGCCCCAAAACATGGGCAGGATTTTTTTGTCCAATGCCGCAGAGAGATCGAGTAAGCGCAGAATGTAATCTTCGGCCCAGTCCTCAATTTTGCCTTTGGCGAGCTTGGCGACCTCCGGCGGGAGGAAGGGCCGCATTCCCTTGGTGCCGGTCCACGCGCTGGTGTGCACCCAGAACATGCAATGGCCGGAGATGCCGTCGAGCTTCAGCTCGTGTTTCTCGAACGCCTGCCGGATGAGATGCGGCCGGGTGAATTTTCCGGTCTTGCCTTCGAGCATATAATTGCTCGGTTGTGCGCCGGTCGCGCCGGCTTCTTTTGCAAAGGCGAGAAAGCCTTCGAGTCCTTTGGAGCCGTGTTGCGCGCCTTCGATACTGGAGTGGTAGATGGGTTTCGACATAAAAATTCTTGAGTGGTGTGTTTGGGTGGCGACAAAATACCGAGGATTCCCAGAGAAGGCAACCTGAATTCGATGTTAAAAAATCAGCGTTTTCGCTGCTTTGCGCGCTGATCTTGCTGAAATTTTTGCAAGGCTTTCCGTGATTCGACCGCACGCATGGAAATCCATGTGTGCCAGCCTTTTTCCAGTAAATTAATGCCGCCCTGCCATTGGCGGTTGATAGCGCGTGCAAATTCCAGTTCCATTTGGCCATTGCGCCCACGGGCGCGTTGCACTTTGGGATCGTTGATCACTCCGCCCAAAAAGCGCATCGCCTGACCATTCGGATCGGCCTTGATAAAAAAATCAAAAATCGACCAGCCCACATCGTAGCCTTGCCCGATGTTGCCTTTAAACATTTTATCCCAGTCCTCATATTCCTTGGTGAGCAGATACGTTTGCAAGCGCGGCAGTTGACCTTTGCTGCGCAATTCGTCGAGGCGGATCCACCTCATATGTTGGTCATTGCGTAGGCCATTGCCTTTGAGTAGCCACGCGGGTGCTTCGCCAAACCAATCTGCGCTGCCTTCGATCATCCAGAACGGCAACTGGCCGTACATTTCGTCCATGATTGCGTGGCAGCTTTCGTGTAACAACGTGGGGACCAGTCTCCATTTGAGGTGGGGTTGTTGTTTCCACGTCACGATCTCCCGTGAGCCGGGGCTGAAGTAACCGAGGATGTTTTTACCTACGTTTTTCTTGTAGCGCAGGCGCGAGTAAGTTTGGTAATCCTCAAATTTTTCAAAGATGCGAAAGCGCACATTAAAATTGTTACCGACTTTCTGTGGGGAAAAAACTGTTTCGTGTGCCTTGATGAGTTTGGCGATGCCGAAGTTCAAGGCATTTACCATGGGCGCATCGAGTTTAAATTCGTGAACCGCAAACTGTGCATGGCCTTTGGAGGCTTTGAAATCGCGCCCTTGAAACATTTCCCGCGTCAATTCCAGTGCTGAGGATTCGGCAGCTATGCCCAGCACGATCGCCAGCAGAGCGATGCGGTTAAATTGGGAAATGTTGGGAAAAACCATCCGAGTTGTTGTAACCCTCACGAGTAAATATGCACTCTTTTTAGGGGTTTGTAAAGGTCAGGTTGTGCGCAAAATCGCAGGATTGCCGCGCGCGCGCTTCCCCGTCACAATGCGCCCGCGGTCGCCAACATGGAAACTTTTTACGATACCCACGCGCATTTGACATTTCCAGATTTTGCGAAAGACATTCCCGGATTACTCGAGCGCGCGGCGGCGGCGGGCATCACGCGCATCATCACCATCGGCACCGACCTCGAAAGCAGCCAACGCGCCGTGGCCCTCGCCGAGGCGCACGCTGCGGTGTACGCCGTGGTTGGCTGGCATCCCAATGATCTTGCGCTCGCGCCAGACGATGTGCGGCCGGCTTTGCGCGAGCTCTGCGCGCATCCCAAAGTGGTGGCCATTGGCGAGACGGGCATCGACCACTTTCGGCTGCCCAGCAGCAATGGTGGCACGGAAAGGGAAGACTCAGCTTGGAAAGGCCGGCAAGTGAAAGTTTTCCGGCAACAACTTGAGTTGGCCGCGGAATTAAACCTCAACGCCGTGATTCACCAACGCGCCGCGCTGGAGCCTACGTTGGAAATTTTCGAAGAATACGCCGATCGCGTGCGCGGGCAATTTCATTGTTATGTGGATGACGCGGCAAGTATGCAGCGTGTTCTCGATCTCGGTTCGCTGGTGAGCTTCACCGGCATAGTGACTTTCAAAAACGCGCAGGAAGTGCGCGACACCGTTGAGGCCACGCCGCTCGATAAATTCATGGTGGAAACCGACAGTCCGTTTCTGGCTCCCATGCCATTCCGTGGCAAACGCTGCGAGCCCGCGTACACGCGCCATACTGCCGAGCGCGTGGCGGAAGTGAAGGGCGTGTCGATGGCCGAATTGAGCGAAGCCACGTGCGCTACGGCCCACGCGTTTTTCCAAAAACTAGGTTAGCGGAGCAAGCCCGCCACGTGCTCGGGCGTGAGTACGTGGCTCAACCCGTACGCGATCGCCAAGGCCACGATCGGGGCGAAATCCATCTTGCGTGTTTCCCACGGCAAAATGCGCAGCGGGATGAGGAGGCGTTTGCCGGATTCATCCACGGTTTTCCAAAAAGTCCGCTCGCCGAAGTAGACAAAGCAGTTTAATAAATACAACGCAAGCAGCGCCATGATTAAATAAATCGTCGCGCGCAAATCCAGCAGCACCAGTGCGGGGATTTGGTGGGTGTAATCGCCTCTCACAGTATCGGCCACGTGGGCGCGAATGCCAACACCGAGCATCCATTCCAGTTCCACCGCATGCAATCCCGCGGCCATTGCCAGAGCCACAGCGCATTGGGCAAGGGGCGGAAAATTGCCGAGCCACCCAAATTGGGCCTTGAGAAATTCCCGCCAGCTCAGGGCAGAATCGGTAATGGGTTTTACAAGAACCAGCAATGCGAGGCAAAAATATAGCGCCACCACCCAGCGCCCGAAGCTGAGTATGGAATACGCCAGCGCGCGCGGGAAAAAGTCGCTGCGGAAATGCGGCGAATCAAAAACCAGATTCATGGAGGGAATCCAGTCCAGCCCCGGGCCGAACTGATTGTAAAATACCGCGCGCCCGCTGAGTAACGCCAGCAGCACGAGTAGGTAAATCCACGAGTGTTGATATACCGGTCCTTGGCGGGGCGTGGGGCCGGCGAGGTTGCGCGGGGGTTGGCAGCGGGGCATGGTGCCCGCCCGCCAACTGACCCAAAGCAGTAGCCCCGTGAGATTCAGAATGCCATGCAGCCAATCCATGCGTTCATTCGGCGGGGAGGCTACATCATTTTCAACAGCGTGTCCGCCATTTCCGAGGGCGTCTCGGCCACGCCAATGCCGGCTTCGCGGAAGGCTTCCTGTTTAGCTTCGGCTGTGCCTTTGCCGCCACTGATGATGGCGCCCGCGTGCCCCATACGTCGACCGGGAGGGGCGGTGGCACCGGCGATGAATCCAGCGATGGGTTTGGTGCAATGTGCCTTGGCCCATGCGGCGGCTTCTTCCTCGGCGGTGCCGCCGATTTCGCCAATCATAATGATGCCCGTGGTCTCGGGGTCGTCATTGAAAAGTTTCAACACATCGAGATGCGTCATGCCCGGTACGGGATCGCCGCCGATGCCCACGCAGGTGGATTGCCCCACACCGCGGCTGGTGAGCTGCCACACTGCCTCGTACGTGAGCGTGCCGCTGCGGGACACCACGCCGATGTTTCCCTTTTTGTGAATGTAACCCGGCGCAATGCCAATGCGGCAGCCGCCGCTGGAATCCTCGCCATCACCAGGCGTCACCACGCCGGGGCAGTTGGGGCCGAGCAAAATTGTGGAACTGTCTTTCAACGCGTCTTTCACCGAAATCATATCGCGCACTGGAATGCCCTCGGTGATGCACACCACCAAATCCAATCCGGCGGCTGCACCTTCGAGAATGGCATCGGCGGCAAAAGGCGGCGGCACAAAAATCGCGCTGGCCGTGGCACCGGTTTCGGCCATGGCCTCGGCCACGCTGTCGAAGACGGGCACGGTGTTGGCGAACATCTGTCCGCCCTTGCCGGGTGTGACGCCGGCTACGAGCTGTGAGCCGTAATCGAGGCTCAACTGCGCGTGACGACCGCCAAAGCCACCGGTGATGCCTTGGACGAGAAACTTGGTGTCGGGTTTTACGAGAATGGACATTGGAATTATTTCACCGCGGCTACGGATTTTTTAGCGCCTTCGGCCAAGCTGTCGGCGGTGATGAGGGTGAGGCCGGAGGCGGCGAGGGTGGCGCGGCCGGCGTCGACGTTGTTGCCTTCGAGGCGCACCACGAGTGGGAGTGTGAGGTGGGTTTCTTTCACGGCGGCCACGATGCCTTCGGCGATGGTGTTGCAATTCATAATGCCGCCAAAAATGTTCACGAGGATGGCTTGCACATTGGGATCGCCCACGATGATTTCGAAGGCGGCTTTCACCTGTGCTTTTGTGGCACCGCCGCCCACATCCAGAAAGTTGGCGGGGTCGCCGCCATAATGTTTGATGGCGTCCATTGTGGCCATCGCGAGGCCGGCACCGTTGACGAGGCAGGCGATGTTGCCGTCGAGTTTGATGTAGTTGAGGTCGTGCCCGGCGGCTTCGACCTCAAGCGGGTCTTCCTCGGATATATCGCGCATTGCGACGATGTCCGGATGGCGAAAGAGGGCGTTGTCGTCGATGGACATTTTGGCATCGAGCGCCACTACCGCCTCGGTGCCGTCCTCATTCACAATGAGCGCCAGTGGATTGATTTCCAGCATCGAGCCATCGCATTCGTGCCAGGTTTTGTAGAGCGCCTGCAGTAGACTGGCCGTTTGCCCGATGAGCCGGCCGCGCAAGCCCAGCGCGATAGCAACCTTGCGGCCTTGGTGTGGTTGCAATCCCAGCGCGGGGTCGATGACTTCTTTGATGATTTTTTCGGGCGAGGTTTCTGCCACCTCTTCGATATCCATCCCGCCCTCGGCGCTGGCCATCACGATAGGTTTGCCCAGCGCGCGGTCTAGCAGCACGGCCACGTAAAATTCACTTTTGATTTCCTCCGCCGAAGTGATGAGCAGGCGGTTGACTTGTTTGCCCGCCTCGCCGGTTTGGTGGGTTACCAAAACATTGCCGAGCATCGCCTCGGCCTTGGCGGTGGCGTCCTCCACGCTGTCGGCCAAATGCACGCCGCCTTGGAAGCCATCTTTAAACGTGCCCTTGCCGCGGCCGCCGGCGTGGATTTGGGATTTGACGACCACGCGCGCATTGCCCGCGTTAAAAAGTTTTACGATCGCCGCCTTCGCTTCGTCGAGGTTTGTGGCCGGTTCGCCCGCCGGCACTTGAACGCCGTGGCGTTCCATCAATTGTTTGGCCTGATATTCGTGGAGATTCATACGTAAAAAATAGCGCCCTTGCTATGCGGCAGGGGCGGGGGTGTGGCAAGAAATTTGTGCGCTCGGCTATCGCTCGGCCAGGGACAACCAGGGCTTGCCGTCGTCGCCGGCGTATTGGGCGCGGGGGCGGATGAGGCGGTTGCCGTCGAGGTGTTCGAGGACGTGAGCGGTCCAGCCCGCCGTGCGCGCGATGGCGAAGATGGGTGTGAATAGATCGGTCGGGATACCGAGGCTGTAATAGACGGTGGCGGAATAAAAATCAACGTTGGCGTTGAGGTTCTTTTTCTCGAGCATCAACTCGGCGATGCGCTCGCTCATTTGGATCCACTTCGGCTCACCCAATTCCTTGGTGAGCGTTTGCGCCATTCGCTTGAGGTGCGGCGCGCGTGGGTCGAGCGTGGTGTAAACGCGATGGCCAATGCCCATAATCTTGCGTTTGTGTGTGAGGCAATCCTCGACGTAGGCATCCACTTTATCCAGATCACCAATCTCGTGTAGCATCTTGATGACGCCTTCGTTTGCACCGCCGTGAAGCGGGCCTTTCAATGTGCCGATGGCGCTGGTGATGGCGCTGTATACATCGCTGAGCGTGGCGATGGTGACGCGACTGCTAAAAGTGCTGGCGTTGAAGCCGTGGTCGGCGTGGAGGATGTAGCAAATATCAATGGTGCGCTCCATATCCGCGCTCGGTTTTTCGCCGTTGATGAGCCAAAGGAAATTGGCGGCTTCGCCGAGGGTGGGATCGTTGGCGAGTAATTTCTTGCCTTGCCGATACCGGTGGAAGGTGGCGATGAGTACGGGAATTTGTGCGATGAGGTTGAGGGATTTATCGCGCGCGAGTGCGATGTCTTCGCCGGTTTCCGGTGCGGCATCATAGCAGCCGAGTGCGCTGACGGCGGTGCGCAGCACGTGCATCGGCGCGGCCTCAGTGGGTATGGTGCGAATGAGATCGATAACGCCTTGCGGGATCTCGCGGCGGTTGGCAAGGTCTTGTTTCAGTGCGGCCAGTTCATCCGGAGTCGGCAGGCGCTTGTGATGAAGCAAGTGAATGACCTCCTCGAAGCAGGCGTTCTCCGCAAGGTCGTTGATGTTGTAGCCGCAATAAACCAACTCGCCGAGATCGCCGCGAACGTCGCTCAGTTCCGTTTCAGCGGCCACCACGCCGGCCATTCCCTTGTCGATTGATTCGGCTGTCATTCCTGGTTCGCTCATTGTCATAGCTAAAATGTTCCCAACGGGAGGGGGGCAAGGTCGGAAACCTAGAAAAACCAGCGCGCAGCGTCAAGCTTTCCGGTACACGAGAAACAGCTCATCGCCCACTTGTCGGCGGGATTTCAGGGAAAATTGCGCCGCGTCCTTGAGTTGCGCGAAGCCTAAGCCCTCGGCGATGGTTGGAGCCTCGCGGCCACCGAGGATGATCGGGCAAACCGTGAGGTTTACTTCATCCACCACACCGGCACGGAAAAGCGCGTCATTCAACTGCCCGCCGCCTTCGCAAAGCAGCCGTTTCACGCCCCATTTTTTTTGAAGCCATTTGAGTGCGCGTTTGAAATCAATTTCTTCTTTACCACAAATCTCAACGACTCCGGCAAGAGACCTTAGTTCCATCAATCGAGTCGGGCTGATGCGTTCGGTGGTGAGGATCAATGTCGGCGCGCCAAGCGCTCGGAAAATTTTATGCCGCGCATTCACCTGCCCACTGCCACTGGCAATAATCCGCAAAGGCGGTTTGGCCTTGGGCTTCGGGCCGGGGCCGAGGGTGACTTGGGGTTGGGCGTTGAGCGTGCCCGCGCCGGTGAGGATGGCGTCGGCCTTGTCGCGAAGGGTGAGCAAATGCGCGTGATCGGCGCGGCTGCCAAAGGTGGTCACCGCGCGATTCGCGCTGGCGATTTTGCCATCGGCGGTCATCGCCATATTAATGGAAACGTGCGGACGCATCATAAAATCAACATCGCATCGCCATAGCTGAAGAAGCGATACTTTTCGCGAATGGCCTCGGCGTATGCCTCAAGCATCCATTGGCGTCCGCTTAATTCGCCCGGAGTGGCAAAAGCGCTCACCAGCATTAGCAGCGTGGATTGCGGCAAATGAAAATTGGTAAGCAACCCGTCCACCACTTTGAAATCGTGCGGCGGATAAATGAAAATATCCGTGTTACCCGAAGTGGCGGCGAGCGGCTGATGGTTCGCCGCGACGCTTTCGAGCACCCGGACCGTGGTGGTGCCCACGGCGATTACCCGCCGCCCTTCGGTCTTGGCCGCGTTGATGGCGGCGGCGGTTTCGTCGGGCAATGTGAATCGCTCCGAGTGCATTCGATGTTCCGCCAACGCGTCCGCCTTCACCGGCGCAAACGTGCCGAGGCCGACGTGCAAGGTCACCGTGTGCGTTTCCACTTCCTGCTCGCGGAGTTGTTCGAGCAGTGCCTCCGTGAAATGCAATCCCGCCGTTGGCGCCGCCACTGACCCGGCGGGGTTGGCGTACACCGTTTGGTAACGCTCGGCATCTTCGCTCGTTTGCTCGTGCCCGTGTGCACTGCGGCGGATGTACGGCGGCAAGGGCATCTCGCCCAGCGTATCCAGCTCCGCCAATAAATTTTCCGTGCCCTCGAATCGCAGGCGGGCGTGGCCTTCCTCGTTTTTTTCCAACACCTCGGCGGTGAATGGGGTGGGGCGGCCTTGATTATCGAATAGCTCAATTTGTGTTTCCGGCGGCAGTCGTTTGCCGGGGCGCACCATTGCCCACCACGTGGCATCGCGCGCGGGCTCGGTGATCAGCATTTCCACGGCGGCACCGCCAACCGCTTTGCGTCCGCGTAGGCGGGCGGGGATGACGCGGGAATTGTTCATCACCAGCAAATCGCCCGCGCGCAAGAATTGGGGAAGGTCAGTGAACTGCTGGTGGGCGAGCGCGCCCGAAGCCCTCTCTATATATAGCAAACGCGATCCATCACGAGTAGAAGCAGGATTTTGGGCAATCAAATCTGGCGGCAGACTGAAGTTGAAATCTGCCGTTTTCAGGGATTTTTCCTGATTTTCAGTGCCCACGGACAGAATTGAGCCATTTTTTGGAGAAAAACGCGAGCCTCAGGCAAATTGAGCAGAAAAAAAATAACTCAAAAAACTTCACAAAAATGTTGACGAATGTGAATAAGTGTTACTAAAGTGTTGCGCTGTGTGGCGAAGTGGGTTAAAGGTGCATCACGCAAACGATGTCAGAAGAAACGGTCAACGTGCCTGTGTATTACAATTCGCTCTATCGACACGGAGTGGATGGCAAGCGGCGCGTGCAGGTACCGGCCAAGTGGCGCCCGTCGCGACCGGACGTGGAGTTCACGCTGATCGTGTGGCCGAAGTCGACGCACGGGCCTTGTTTGCGGGTGTTGCCGCCGGAGCAGATGAGCCACTTGATGGCGGACATTAATGCGATGAGCAATGACGATCCAAATAAGGTAGTGCTCAAGCGGTTCATCGGCAGCGAGAGCGCGCAAGTGCCGTTGGACAAAGCGGGGCGAATTTGTTTACCCGAGGAAATGGCCAAGGCCGCTGGTGTTAAAAAAGAAGCGGTGCTGGTCGGCTTGTTGGATCGATTTGAAATTTGGAACCCGAACCGTTACGCCGCCGTGCGCGGCGAAGACCAAGTGATGGCTGGCGCAGCCTTCACATTAATGGAGTAACGGCGGGCGAGAATGTTCTGCCATTCGGCAGGCGCCAAGGAGGTGGGAAACGTGGTGACCGGGGCTAAGCGCCCCGGCCATCGCGGCCCCATTAAAAAAAATGAGGAAGAACTGGAAAAGCCGATGCAAGCTGGCCTTCGTGCTGGCAGTGCTGTGCCTGTCGCCGGTCATGGCGCGGGCGTTTGTGCTGATTGGCAACGTGGACCCCACCACGCCCTCTCAGGGGCGGGGCACCACGGTTCTCTTTAACTTTCCTGATCCAATGGGTCGACCCACTCCGGTGAAGGAATTTTACCGGTGGAATTATCCCGAGCTGACGTATGCTTTTGACAGCACGTTCATCCGGTACTTTGGCCATAATGGTATGGCAGCGGTGAGTAACGCATTTTCAGTGCTGAATGATTTTTTTGAGCCAACGGATTTGGCTTACACAAATGGTGTGAGTTCAATGAACTTAATTACCGAATTCGACCAGCACTTTTCCACTTGGGAATTCAATGCATCAGCCAATATCAATAGCGTAACTGACATAGAGTCCATCACGCTGGGAATGCTGGTAAACCATTTAGGGCTTGGCAATCCGCACCGTTACGCTTTTGTGATCCACGATGTGATCGGCTACAACGCGGCCAATGGCACGGGTACGTTCCAGGTGACCATGCGTAATTTTGATCCGTATACTTATCAGCCCTCCACTGTTGTTAACGGAGTGACGCATAGCTATTGGTTGTATAACAACAGCCCAGCTAACACAGCGGCGATCACTATCTGGGATGCCGTGGAATACACGGTGGGCAGCGATAACCAGTACGGTGCGATCGCGGCGATTCGAGATGTGATTAATTTTGGCGGAATGGCATGGCCCTCGGTCGCACCCACAGTCTTTCGCACTCCGGGAGTATTTTTTAGGCCTGACTATTCAGGTAACTTGCCGGCCCCGCCAAACGTGGGTGGCAAAGTGCGGGATCAACCGCGGCATACATTGACGTTTGATGATGCGGGGGGGCTGAAGTATCTTTACCGTACAAATAACGTGGTGTTCGAGGCATTAGATGCTTCTGTGACATTGGTCACCGCCGCAAATATGAATCCTATTAAAGCTACGGAAACGGGCGCAGTGCCACCAAATTCACCGTTTCTGACGCCGCAACGGCGGGCAATTGTGGGTATTGTAGCCGCTGGATTTGTTCCGGCGAAC